>JAISDV010000018.1 GCA_031264545.1 Oscillospiraceae bacterium
CGAGCTACGCGAAACAGAACGCCAATACACAGGGTCTTTGCACAGCAAGCCATTCGCGCCGCGAGTCTTCCGGCGGCTTGCCTGAGGGTCTGCTATGTGCGTTTCCGGGCGTACCTGCGCTGGCAGAGCTTGACCGTCTCTACGATCGGGATGACGAGGAAGGCGAGCGCGAGCGCGATGAGGTATTCCGGGAGGCTGATGTGTTCGAAGCTGAAGGCGTCGGCGAGGAAGGGGATATAGAGGACGGCGGTCGTTGTGACGAGACTCACAGCGGCGGCAAAGATCATGGCGGCGTTGGTCGTCTTCAGGGAGAACAGGCTGGCGCGCTGGGAACGCATGTTGAAGCTGTGAAAAATTTCCGCCATGCTCATTGTGAGGAAGGCCATGGTGATGCCGTCATCGCTCTGCAGGCTTGCCCAGCCGCGTCCCTCCATCACGTGGCCGATGAAATAGGCGGCCAGCGTCAGAAGCGCGACGACCAGGCCCTGATAGGCGACGTCAATGCCGACGCCGCCGGAGAACACGCCGTCGCTTGCGGGACGGGGCCTGCGGTTCATGATGTCCGGCTCCGCGCGCTCGAGGCCGAGGGCGAGGGCGGGGAAGCAGTCCGTAACGAGATTGATCCAGAGCAGGTGGACGGGCCTGAGGATGGTGAAATTGAGCAGCGTCGCAACGAAAATGCCCAGAACCTCGCTCATATTGGAGCTAAGAAGGAACTGAATGGCTTTTCGGATATTGTCATATATTCTGCGGCCTTCCCTGACCGCGCCGACGATGGTCGCGAAGTTGTCGTCCGCAAGCACCATGTCCGCGACATTTTTCGTCACATCCGTTCCGGTGATGCCCATGCCGACGCCGATGTCGGCCGACTTGATGCTGGGCGCGTCATTGACGCCGTCGCCGGTCATGGCCGTGACGCAGCCGGCGTTTTTCCATGCGGTGACGATACGCACCTTATGTTCGGGCTGAACGCGGGCATAGACCGAAATGTCACGAAAGCGTTTTTCAAATTCCGCATCGCTCATCTCGGAAATCTGCGCGCCGGAGACGGCGGTGTCGCCCTCGCCCAATATACCCAGCTCTTTTGCAATCGCGCTCGCGGTGTCGATATGGTCGCCGGTTATCATGATCGGACGGATGCCGGCCGTGCGGCATTGTTCGATCGCAGCCTTGACCTCGGGGCGGACGGGATCGATCATACCGGCCAGGCCGACGAAGCAAAGCGCTTTTTCGAGATCCTCCGGGCTGAAGCTCACCGGCTCGCCGCTGTGGGGCCTGAGCGCCGCCGCGAGCACGCGCAGGGCTTTTCCGGCCATCCGCCTGTTTTCCGCCAGGATCTCGGCCCGCGCCTCATCCGTGAGCGGACAGGCTTTTCCGTCCTTGAGATAGGTGGTACAGGCGCGGAGAACCTCGTCGGGCGCGCCCTTTGTGTACTGGACGACGCCGCTTTCCGTCTGATGGACGGTGCTCATCATTTTGCGGACGCTGTCGAAGGGGGCCTCGCCGATGCGCGGCGCGTCCAGGATCAGGTCGTATTTCATCAGGCCGAGGGATTTCGCCCAATAGACCAGGGCGTTTTCTGTCGGCTCGCCGGTCACGGTCCCGTCGGTGTCGAGCTCCGCGTCGCAGCAGAGCGCCATTGCGGTCGCAAGCAGGTCCTGATTTTCGCCGTGATATTCGACAACGGTCATTTTGTTCTGCGTCAGCGTGCCGGTCTTATCGGAACAGATGATCTGCGCGCTGCCGAGCGTTTCGACGGCTGTCAGCTTGCGGATGATGGCGTTCTTTTTGCTCATGTTGGTCACGCCGATAGAGAGGACGATCGTGACGACAGCGACAAGCCCCTCGGGTATCGCGGCGACGGCGAGGCTGACCGCGATCATAAAGCTGTCGAGGATAACGCCGGAGGAAAAGTCGCCCGCGCGGATCAGGGCGACGGCGAAGATGACGGCGCAGATGCCGAGCACGAGGAAGGTCAGGACCTTGCTGAGCTGGGCAAGCTTTTTTTGCAGAGGCGTGAGGCCTTCCTCCGCCTTCGCCAGGGCGTCCGCGATCTTGCCCATCTCCGTATCCATTCCGGTATGGGTGATGACGGCCGCGCCGCGGCCGTAAACGACCGTACTGCCCATGTAGACCATGTTTTTCCGGTCGCCGAGGGGAATATCCCTGCTGTCCTGAAGCTTGAGGAGGTCTATGAATTTGTCGACCGGGATGCTCTCGCCGGTGAGGGCGGCTTCCTCGATCTTCATACTGTTGGACGCGATGATCCGGCCGTCCGCGGGGACGGCGTCGCCCGCTTCGAGGATCACAACGTCGCCGACAACAAGATCCTCGCTCCTGACGGCGCTGATTTTCCCGCCGCGCAGGACCTTGCTCGTCGCCGAGGCCATTTCCTGAAGCGCCTCGAGCGCCTTTTCCGCCTTACTCTCCTGATAAACGCCGAGCACCGCGTTGACGACGACGACGAAGAGAATAATGAACACATCTGCAAAGCCCTCTTGGGCGTAGGAGGAGGTAATCGCCGAAATGAGCGCGGCGGCGAGAAGGATGATGATCATCGGGTCGGCCATCTGTTTGAAGAACCGCTTGATCAGGGAATCCTTCCGGCTCTCTGCGAGCTTATTTTTGCCGTTTTCGGCAAGACGCTTTTCAGCCTCGGCTGAGGAAAGCCCCTCGCGCGCGCTTTTGACCGCGCTTAATACGTCGTCAATCTCGCTGGTATAGTACTTCATGTATTTGCCTCCCGTTAATAATGGCATTCTGGCGCGGCAGCCCAAGTTACAAAAAAGCTCATGGACAGGCGGCGCCTATCCATGAGTCTGGTCATTTAATACGAGCCAGGCAGGAAGCCTGCCAGGATGTTGACTCGAACCGCCTGCGGCGCTGACTACTCCCCCACGGAGGTCAAAATCACCATACCACTTTTTGCGGCCACTGTCAAGATAAAACTTGTCTGAGACGTTCGTATAATTCGATCAGGCGAAATTTGACCCGGTATTCCGTGCCCGCGAGACGGATAAGCCCGGCGCTGTCCTCAGACAGGCCGGAGAAAACGTCCGCCTCCTCTGCGGCCGTCATGCACAGCGGGGGGAAGACGACGCACCACCAGTTTTGTCCGTTCCCGTCACCGAGGATGATTTTCAGTGAAACATAGCTCCCCGGCGGGAGCGCGAAATTTCCGTAGCTTCTTGTCGGATAGTCCTCGAGACAGATTTCCGCGCGCGCGCCGTAGAATTTCCCGTTTTTGAGGAGACTCTCCCGGGCCGTCCGGCAAAGCTCGGGCAGCGCGTCGCCGATGACCCGCTCCGCCTCGCCGGTATCCGACACGCCTTCCAGCCTCGGCGTCAGAGCGGCGAGGACGGCGTCGCGCACGGCCAGCTTTGCCGACTGGTCGCTTGGGCTGTCCGAATCGGCGACGACATGGAGCCGGATCAGCTCACCGGCCAGCCGGTTCTGCTCCGCCCTGGCAAAAAGCCCGGTACAGAGCGTTGCGCAGAGGGCGATGAGCAGTGAAAGCTCCCATATTTTAAGCTGCTGCTTCATATAAAACCGCCTTTATGTAGTTGCTTCAGGCGGTTTTACGGATTTTTGGCGCCGCGCGCCGGAATACCGCCCGGTAAAATGCCTGACACAGGTATTATCGGCACTTTGCGGCGGGCTTATACATAGGTCCGGATAAATCAGGCTCAGATCAGGACGGCCGGCCGGGGCGCCGCGAGAAAGACCTCCCCGTAGTGCCGGGACAGGGCCGACTGCGCGGTTTCGGCCCTTTTCACGGAATCGAAGATCCCGAAGACGGCGGAGCCGGTTCCGGTCATGGCCGCGCCCAGCGCGCCGCAGTCGAGCAGCGCGCTTTTGATCGCGGCAATTTCACTGTGCTTCTGCGTCAGCGCGTCTTCAAAAACATTATACATCCTGTGGCTTATGCCGGCGAGGTTTCCCCGGGAGAGCGCCGCAAGCAAACCCGCGGTGTCAGGGTGGTATTTCACGGCGGTGAGGTCTATTCTGGAAAACAGCTCGGGCGTGGAGACGGAAAAGCTTGGCTTGGCGATCACGAAACGGCAATCCGGAAAAGCGGGCAGCTCGGTAAGCGCCTCGCCCCGGCCCTCGGCAAGCGCCGTTCCGCCGGCCACGCAGAAGGGAATATCGGAGCCGAGCGCGGCGCCCGTCCGCTCCAGCTCTTTTCGGGAAAAGGGCTTTCCCGTGAGCGTGTTGAGCGCCCGAAGGACAGCCGCGCCGTCGCTGGAGCCGCCGCCCATCCCGGCGCAGACCGGGATGCGCTTGTGTATCGCGATGTCCGCGCCGAGGCCGGTCTCGCCGAGCTGTGAAAAGAAGGCCCGCGCCGCCTTTACGGCTATATTGCGGTCGTCGCCCGGCAGAAAACGCAGGTCGGTCGAAACCGTGACGCCGCCGTCCCCGCGAAGACTGACCTGCACGTCGTCGCAGAGCGTGACCGACTGCATGACCATGCGTATGTCGTGGTAGCCGTCGCCGCGCTTCGAGAGCACATCCAGGGAAATGTTGAGCTTCGCACAGGCCTTTTCGGTTATCGGGCTGATCGGGCAGCACTCCTTTGCGAGAAAATTTCCGCTTTGAGGGCCGGCTTATGTCAGGCCGAAGAGCGCGGGCATCAGATCGGTCCCGGCGGGCAGGAAGGGGCCCTTCAGCCCGTTTTTTTCAGAATAGGGGAGACCGGCCGGCGAAATTCCGGTACTGTCGTACAAAATATAGGGAACGGGGCTGCCGTCGTGCTGGCGGTTGCTCGTTAGGGTTTTATGGTCGCTGAGGATGAGCATACGGAAGGGCTCGCCTTTGGCTTTCAGCGCCTCGCAGAGCGGCCCGACCACGCGGCTGTCCAGCCATGCGATGGCCCGGAGCTTGCCTTTCAGGTCGCCGCAGTGCGTGCACTCGTCCGGCCCCTCAAGATGGACCGCGACGAAGTCGCGCGTGCCGAGCGCCTCAAGCGCCGCCTCGACCTTGCCCTCGTAATTGGTATCGAGCTCGCCGGTCACGCCGTCGACCGTAATAACGTCAAGGCCGGTGAGCCTTGCGATTCCGTGGCACAGGGGAACGGCCGAGATAACTGCGCCCGTTTTCCCGTACTGCCCGGTAAAGCTTGGCAGGCGCGCTTCCGTACCCCCCGCCCAGAACCATATCGCGTTTCCGGGGAGCTTTCCCGCCTGCCGGCGGGCGCGGTTGAACGGGTGGTCCTGCAGGAGCGCATTGGCCTTGGCCATCAGCCCGGTCAGGGTCTCGGCGGCGGCGCAGCCCCGGGGCAAATTGGCGGCCACGCGCTCGCCGATATGATCGTGCGGCGGCGCGAGCGCGAGACGCCTGATATCCGCCTGCTTCTGCACCGCGATATGGCGGTAGGACTCAGTCGGATAAACGCGCATACCCGCCCGGTCGGAGAGCGCCTTGAACGCCGGGTGGGCGAACAGGTAGTCAACCAGCTCGGCGCCCTGCGTGCCGCTCAGTCCGCCCGCCGAGTGGGAGATAATACTTTTGTGCGCGAAGGGGATGCTTGCGTCGTCCGTCAGCGTAACGTTGTTGCAGCGGTAGGCCGCGTCGCCGGGCTCGAGGGCAATTCCCTGGGCGGCAGCCTCGAGCGGCGCTCTGCCGGAATAGCAGCTATGCGGGTCACAGCCGAAGATCGACATGATGGCGGTGTCGCTTCCGGGCGGAAAGCCCTCCGGAACGGTGAGGACGCTTCCGAGTACGCCGCATGCCGCGAGCCTGTCGATATGTGGCTTTACAGCGGCCTCGAGCGGCGTTTTTCCGTCCAGCTCGGGAACGGGGTTATCCGCCATACCGTCGCCGATCACAAGAATATACTTCATAGCGCTTTCCTTTCGTCTGTCTGATGCAGCATACATAAAAAAGACTAAGAACCAGTATACACAGCGGGGAATGCTGGCTCCTATTATAAACGATTCCGGGGAAAAAGCAAAGCGGCGGAGGGAAAGATTCGCGGTCCGAAAGCCATAATGTCCATATTTAGCCGTTTTCGTCGAAACAATACCGCTCGGAAGGCGCAATATTCGTGTATTTTGCTCTTTCATTTTCAGGTTTCAAGTGCTAATATGTTTGCATTACCGCAGGAAAGAGGGATCGCCGTGACCTCGATGGAAACGCTGGGCAGGATCGTGGAGGCTGAGAGCGGCGCGCGCGCCGTTTTCGACGAGGCGGCCCTGCTGCAGGACGGTTTTGACACCTACGTCAGGGAGCACATCGAAGCGCTGAGAAAGCAGTATTTCGCGCGCGCGGAGCAGATGATCGCCGAGACCGCGGAGCAGGAGGCCGCCCGCGCGGACGCCGAGATCGCCGCGCTCGGCCGGAAGCTTGAAAGCGAACTTTCCGGGCTGAGGGCGCTTTATGAGAAGCGGCGCGAGACTCTGGTGGACAAGATCTTCAGGATGGCGGTGGCCGTGGATGCTTAAGGCCCAGATGACATACGGAGCCCTCCGCACCAAGGTCATGGCCATGTATGGCAAGATGCTCGCCGGGGACGACTGGCAAAGCCTGGGCGCCTGCCGGGGCCTTACCGAGATATGCGCCTTTCTGAGAAACCACCGGGGCTGGCGCGCGACGCTGGCCGGGCTTCCGCTCCTGCCAACGGAAGAGGTCCTCGCGGCCGCGGTGCGCAGGCGCTGTTATGTCGATTACGAAAAACTGTACGGCTTCCTTCCGTCCGGGGATAAAAGGCTGCTGCGTTTCCTGTTGTGCCGTGCCGAGTATGCGTTCATACTCGCCGCCGTGCGGGAGCGGAACCGGTTGGAGTCTCTGCCGAAATCGCTTGAGCTGACGGATTTTGTGCGGAAAAACAGCGAGGTGGATTTCGATGCACTCGAGCGCAGCGCCAATTTTCAGGCTGTCCTCGGCGCTGTCAGAGGGAGCCTTTTTGAGGCGCCGCTCCGGATGCTCAAGCCGGACCAGGATACGGGCTGGCCGGACTTTCGGGAAGTGGGTATAGCCCTTGAAAGCGCCTATTTCAAAACGGTTTTTTCCTATATCGTGAAAAAATATAAGGGCTTGGGCAGAAAAAAGCTGGCGGACACCTTTGGACTGGAAGCGGATCTTCTGAATATTACCGGCCTGCTCAGGCTTCACCGCAGCTTTCCCGCGTCTCTGCCGCAGGCGCGTGAGCTGCTGCTGCCGGTTTCCTGCCGCTTAAACCCAAAGCTTCTCCTGGCGCTTACAGAGGCCGGGACCGAGGGAGAAGCGTGGGATATCATCGGCAGGTCGCCCTTCGGCGGCTGTCTTCAGGAGACGGATCCCGATCATATCGAAGATTTTTACTATAAGTCGCTGGAAAGGATCGGCCGGAGACTGCTCCGGGCGCCGGAACCGGACTTCAGCGCCGCGCTGGGACTTGTGATATTGCAGGAGCTCGAGTGCAAAAAGCTGAACAGAGTTATCGAGGCCGTGAGCGGCGGCTGTGCATAAAGGTTCTGAGTCCTGAAGACCGGGAAAGGGGCATATACAATGTCGGTGGAAGCGATGGCCATGGTAACGATCTCCGGGCCGGAAAAAATGGTTGAAACCGCGATCAAAAAGCTTGTGCTGAACAGGCAATTCCATCCGGAGAGCGCGGTCAGGATTCTGGCAGGGGCAAAGGCGCTTTCGCCCTTTGACGCCGTGAACCCTTATGCCGATCCGCTTGCAAGCGCGCTGGACCTTGCGAAAATGCTGGATATCGCGCCGGATTACCGTGATTTTTCCGGAAGCGAATACAGCCTGAAGGATATTTCGGCTTTTCTCGAAGCGCTTTCGGCGAAGCTTGCCGGCCTGCGAGGCGAGCGGGAGACGGACGCCCTGCTTGTCAAAAATAATGCCATCCTCGCGGACCAGCTCTCGCATTTTTCAAGCTTCAACGTTGAGCTCCATGATCTGTTCGCGATGAAGTACCTTAAATTCCATTTCGGCAGGCTTCCGGCGGAAACCTACAGGGACTGCATGAAGATCATCGACGGCCGGCCGGATGTGTACTTCGTGACCTCGGGCCAGGACGACCGCTGGTATTACGGGGCCTATTTCGCCTTGCTGGATACCGCCGTCAAGATCGAAGCGATTTTTTCCTCCATGGGCTTTGAGCGGATGCGCATCGACGTGAACGGAAGCGCTGAGAGCACGGCCAACGAGCTCCTGGCGCGGCTGAACGCGGAAAGGGCCGATGCCGAGACGCGCATCGGGGAAATCGACGCCGAGCTTGCCGGAATCAGGAACGGGCAGAGCGAGACGCTCCTGTCGTATTATTCCTGGCTGCGGTTCGAAAACGACGCGTTTGAAATGCTGAGCTGCGTTGGCCGGCGGCACGGCAGATTTCATATCGTCGGCTGGATTCCGAAAAACGGCTCTGAAGATTATGCCAGAGAGTGCGAAGCTTACGACGGCTTTGCGTGCTTCCTCACCCATCCCGGGGAACTGTGTGAGAATCAGCCGCCCGTCAAGCTTAAAAAGGGCCTGCTCTCGGCCATCTACCAGCCTTATCTGGAGATGTACGGGCTGCCCGCTTACGGCGAAATAGATCCCCGCCTTTTCCTTGCGCTGACGTATACCTTTATCTTCGGCATCATGTTCGGCGACGTTGGCCAGGGCCTCGTGCTTGGGCTCGCCGGGGGCTTGCTCTGGAAGCTGAAAAAGCTTTGGCTTGGGCGCATTGTCGCGCTCTGCGGCATGTCCGCCATGGTTTTCGGCTTTGTCTACGGCAGCGTATTCGGAAACGAGCGGCTGCTCCCCGGCTTCAAGGTGCTCGAGGGTGACAACACCATGAAGATGCTCATAGCGGCTATTGCGATAGGCGTTGCGCTCATCAGTGTCTGCATGATCATGAATATCATCAACGGTATCCGGCAAAAGGACGTCCGAAAGGCGGTCCTTTCGCCGAACGGCCTTGCCGGCGCCGTGATGTATATCGGCATCGCGGCCGGCGCGGCCGTCCAACTGACTACGGGCCGGCGCGTTTTTTCGAGCGTCTATATCATCCTTATCGCCGTTGTCCCGCTGTTTCTGATCTTTGCGTCGGCGCCGCTGACAAAGCTCATAAAGGGCGAAAAGGACTGGCTGCCCGAATCGCTCGTCATGTTCTTTGTCGAGGGCTTTTTCGAGCTGTTTGAAACGCTTTTGGCCTATGTCTCGAACACGATCTCTTTCCTGCGCGTCGGCGCTTATGCCATATCCCACGCCGGTATGATGATGGTGGTGTACCTGCTTTCCTCCGGCTCGGGAGACGGGTACAATATCATCGGCCTGATTTTCGGCAACCTGCTTGTTACGGGCCTTGAAACGCTGCTGGTCTGCATTCAGGTGCTCCGTCTGGAGTATTACGAGCTGTTCGGCCGCTTCTATGCGGGCGGCGGCGTGAAATTCAGCCCGAAAATCATCGACTACAGGGTCGCAGGCTCTCCCGCAGCGCGCTGATAAATATACACAATATATAATCGAAGTTTTGGAGGTCGTTTCATGGAAATCTTGCTTATCGCAGCGATCATGCTCCTGGCTGTCGCGCTTCCGCTCGTATTCATATACCTGCGCGCAAAGCGCGGGAGGACAGGCAAAACCCCGCTTGTCGCGAATCTGTGCTGTTTCTTCGGCTGCCTTGCTTTCGGCTGCGTTTTTCTCTTTACGCAGTCCGCGGGCGCGGCGGAAGCCGCGGCGTCGGCGGGCGCGGAAAGCAGCGGCCTGGCTGCCGGCCTGGGCTATATCGCGGCGGCGCTTTCCGTCGGCCTTTCCGGTATCGGCGGCGGTATAGCGGTCGCGTCCTCCGCCTCGGCGGCACTGGGCGCGATCTCGGAAAACGACGGCGTTTTCGGTAAATCCCTCATCTTCGTCGGACTTGCGGAGGGCGTTGCGCTTTATGGCCTGCTGATTGCGTTCATGATCATCTCGAGCCTCTGACCGGGGCTTTTTCGGAGGGCGAAGCTATGCGGATTTTTGCGGTCGCGGATGAAGAAGACGTCCTGACGGGCTTGCGCTTAGCGGGTATCGCGGGCAGGCGCGTTTCCGGTGAACGGGAGGCCGCGGCCGCGGTCGAAGCCGCCCAGGCTGACCCGCAGATCGCCGTTCTTCTGATAACGGAGAGCTGTGCGGCGCTGATCCCCGAAACGGTCACGCGGCTCAGGCTCAGTTCGATAAACCCGCTTTTAGTGGTCATTCCGGGGACGCGCGGCTCAAGCCGGGAGGCGGATGCCATCACCCGGCTTATCCGAGAGGCGATAGGTATCAGGATCTGACGGGCGCGCCCGGAATGCCAAGGGAGGTGCGGCAATGCCGCTGCAGAGTACGGACAAAAAGCTCGAGGACTTTACGGGCGCAGTGATTAAACAGGCTACAGACGAGGCCAGCACGATCGCCAGGGAGCTGCGCGAGAAGCAGAACGCCCTGATAGGCGCGGCTGAAACGCAGATTTCCGCCGAGGCCGAAGGCTACGCCAAGGCGGCTGTTGCGGACGCCAAAGCCGCGGCGGAACGCAGGATCAGCGCGAAAAGAAATGAAAACAAGCACACCGTGCTCCGGTACCGCGAGGCCTGCGCAAACGAAATACATCACCAGGTGCAGCAGAGAATCGCCGCGTTCACAGCCTCGGAGGACTATCTTCCCCATCTGAAAAAGCTGCTTGCTAAGGCGATCGTCGCGCTCGGCTACGGTATTTCGGTGGAGGTATTTCTGCGCGCGGAGGACGCCGGCTTCGCGGATGAGCTGTTCAAGTCGGCCTCAGGCGTCAGTCTTGCGTTCTCTGAGGGAAAATTCAGCCTCGGCGGGCTTTGCGTCGAATGCCACGCGAAGGGCAGACGGATTGATATGAGCTTCGATACGGCCCTGAATGACATGGTCGGCCACGTCTCTGAGCTGACCGGCCTGAAAATGGGCGAATGACCCGGCCGGACACCGGCGCGGCCTTGATCACACTTCCGAACGGAGGCTTCCAGAATGGATGACGGCAGATATTATATTTACGGCGTCAACGGCCCGGTCATAACCGTGCGGGGCGGCAGAGCCCTGCCCATGATGAGTCTCGTCTACGTCGGCGATGAAAAAATACCCGGCGAGGTCGTCAGCGCCGGCGGCGACACGACGACCGTTCAGGTGTATGAGGGCAGCGAGGGACTCGGAAGGGGCGGACCGGTTTTTCCGACGGGAAAACCCATGTCGATATTGCTCGGCCCCGGTATGCTCTCGAATATATACGACGGCATAGCGAGACCGCTCGGGACCGTCGCGGACCTTGCGGGCGACTTCATCAGCAAGGGTATTACGCTCCCCGCGCTCGACCTTGAAAAGCTCTGGGACGTCAAGCTTGCGGTCAGCGAGGGGCAGGAGGCCGCCGGCGGTATGATTTTTGCTGCGACCCGCGAGTCGGACGCGGTCGAGCACCGAAGCCTCGTTCCGCCTGGGCTCTCCGGAAAATTTACGCAGGTCGTATCGGACGGGCTGTACAAGGTGACTGATACGCTTGCCTGCGTTGTGGACGGGCGCGGCAGAAGCACGCCCATTTCGCTCGCGCAGGAATGGCCGATCAGAAAAGCGCGCCCCATCGCCAGAAGACTTCCGATCACCAGGCCGCTCGTCACGGGACAACGCGTCATCGACACGCTTTTTCCGGTCGGAAAGGGCGGCTGCGCCGCGATTCCGGGGCCCTTCGGCGCCGGCAAGACGATGGTGCAGCACCAGCTTGCGAAATGGTCGGACGCGGACATCATCGTCTATCTCGGCTGCGGCGAGCGCGGCAATGAAATGACGCAGGTGCTCGGCGAATTCTCCGAGCTGAAGGACCCGAAGACGGGCCGGCCGCTGATGGGACGCACCATCCTGATCGCAAATACCTCGAACATGCCCGTCGCGGCCCGCGAGGCCTCGATCTATACGGGTATGACGATAGCGGAATATTACCGCGACATGGGCTACCACGTCGCGCTTATGGCGGATTCGACTTCCCGCTGGGCGGAGGCCCTGCGCGAGATTTCCGGCCGGCTTGAGGAGATGCCCGCGGAGGAGAGCTTCCCGGCCTATCTGCCCTCGCGTCTCGCCGGCTTCTATGAGCGTGCCGGCTATATGGAAACGCTGGCCGGGCGGGAAGGCTCGGTAACGGTCATCGGCGCGGTCTCGCCCCAGGGCGGCGACTTCTCCGAGCCGGTTACGCAGAATACAAAACGCTTTATCCGCACCTTCTGGGCGCTCGACCGCGCGCTCGCCTACGCCAGGCATTTCCCGGCCATCGACTGGACGAGCTCCTATTCCGAGTATTTCGAGGATATCAAGGCGTGGTACGAGGCCAATTTCGGCCAGGGCTTTACCGAGCTGCGCCAGCGGATCCTCGATATTCTCAACAGCGAGAGCGCGCTGATGGAGATCGTCAAGCTCATCGGCTCGGATGTTCTGCCCGACGACCAGAAGCTCATCATCGAAACGGCGAAGCTTATCCGCCAGGGCTATCTGCAGCAGAATGCCTTTCACAAGGCGGATACTTATATGCCGCCCGAAAAACAGATGGCCATGCTGGAGGCGATACTCTACCTTTGCGATGAGGCGAAGAAGCTGACCGCGAAGAGCATCCCGCTCAACC
This sequence comes from Oscillospiraceae bacterium, assembly GCA_031264545.1. Taxonomy (GTDB): domain Bacteria; phylum Bacillota; class Clostridia; order Oscillospirales; family Oscillospiraceae; genus UBA2658. The sequence goes on from JAISDV010000018.1 coordinate 12,563, forward strand.
AGCTGGCCGCTACGGGGATTTTCAGCGCGATGTACAAAATGAAATTCGGCCTTGGCGAAGGCCAGCCGAAAGCATACTTTATTAAGCTCATCGACGACGCGATTTCGCAGGTGCTTGCCAAAAACGCATAGGGGAAGGGGACTGACCGTGAGAATCGAATATACCGGGCTGTCGGAAATGCAGGGCTCCCTCGTTGTGCTCGAGGGTGTTTCGGGCGTCACCTATGACGAGCTGGCTGAGATCACGCTCGGCAGCGGCGAACGCCGCTGCGGACGCGTGATCAAAATCGACGGCGGCAGGGTCGTTTTGCAGGTGTTCGAGGGCACGGCCGGCATCGATATGGAGCATGTCAATACCCACTTTACGGGAAGGCCGGTCACGCTTCCGCTCTCCAAGGAGATCTTGGGAAGAATTTTCGACGGCGCGGGAAAACCGCTCGACGGCCTGCGCGAGGTCTTTCCGGACGAGCGCCGCGATATCAACGGCGCGGCGATAAACCCCGTGCGCCGCAAATATCCGAGAAGCTGTATCCTGACCGGCGTTTCCTCGATAGACGCGGTCTCCGCCCTCATCCGGGGCCAGAAGCTGCCGATTTTTTCAGGCGCGGGCATGAGCCACAATGCGCTTGCTGCGCAGATCGTCCGCCAGGCGCGCACAATGGACGGCGAAGAGCAGTTTGCGGTCGTTTTCTGCGCCATGGGCGTCAAGAACGACACGGCGGAGTTTTTTAAAAAGGACTTTCAGGATTCGGGCGCGCTCGGCAGGGTCGTCATGTATCTCAACATGGCCTCGGACCCGATCATTGAACGCATACTTGCCCCGCGCTGCGCGCTGACCGCCGCGGAATACCTCGCCTTCAGGCACGGCTACCATGTCCTGGTCATCCTGACGGATATGTCCAGCTACTGCGAGGCCCTGCGTGAATTTTCATCCTCGAAGGGCGAGATTCCCTCGAGAAAAGGCTTCCCAAGCTACATGTATTCCGACCTGGCCTCGATCTACGAGCGCGCGGGCATGATAAACGGAAGGGCCGGCAGCGTGACCCAGGTGCCGATCCTCACCATGCCGAACGACGATATCAGCCACCCGATCCCCGACCTGACGGGCTATATCACGGAAGGGCAGATCGTTCTTTCGCGCGAGCTTGAGCAGAAGGGCGTCTACCCGCCCGTTTCCATCCTGCCGTCGCTTTCCCGCCTGATGAAGGACGGCACGGGCGAGGGCTATACGCGCGAGGATCACGCGGACCTTTCAAACCAGCTCTTCGCGTCCTACAGCGCCGTTGCCGACGCGCGAAGCCTGGCGTCCGTCATCGGCGAGGATGAGATCTCCGAGACCGACAGGCTCTATGTTGAATTCGGCAAGCGTTTCGAAACCGAATTCGTCGCGCAGAGCGGCAGTGAGAACAGAGGCCTCGACCAGACGCTCGACCTCGGCTGGGAGCTGCTTTCCATGCTGCCGAGAAGCGAGCTGAGCCGTGTCGGCGATAAGCTGCTCGACAAGTATTATAAGGGCGCGAAGCGGCAGTAGGCGGCGTTTCGCGTTATGCATACAGGTTCCGGCCTTTACGGGGAGGTGTACCGGTAACATGGCGAATCCGCCGCTGACCAAAGGAAGCCTGATCGCGGTCAAGCGCTCGCGGGCGCTCGCGAAAAACGGCTTCGATCTGATGGATAAAAAACGGCATATTCTCATACGCGAGATGATGTCGCTCATAGACCGGGCGGCGGCGCTTCAGGACAGCATCGACGCGACCTTTTCCGAGGCCTATGCCGCCATACGCCGGGCGAATATTTCAATGGGCGGAAGCGCGGAGCTCGCCGCGGCAATGGCGATCGACAAATCCGTCCGCATCCGCTACCGCAGCGTCATGGGCGTCGAGCTGCCGACGGTGCGTTCAGCGCCGGCGGACGCCGCAGCCCTGCCCTACGGCCTGACGAACACGACCTCCGCGCTGGACGGCGCGTATGTGAAATTTGCGAGGGTCAAGGCGCTGATACTGGAGATGGCGGAGCTGGAAAACAGCATCTACAGGCTGGCCTATTCCATCAGGAAGGCGCAGAAGCGGGCGAACGCCCTGCACAATATCGTCATTCCGGGCCTGGATTCTGACATCGCGCGGATCAGCGAGGCGCTGGAAGAAAAGGAACGCGAGGAATTTGTCAGGCTGAAGGTCATTAAGGCCAAAAATGGCTGAGAACCTGTATGCACAGCGTGAAACGTCGTCTGAGCGGCCGTTTTTCCGCTGTGCATACAGGTTCTGAAACCGCGTCAGCCCCGAAGACTGCGCGCCGCAGCCTCCACCACATGCGCTGCGAGCACCGCGCTCGTGACGGCGCCGACGCCGCCGGGAACGGGGGTGATCGCCGAAACGACGGGCGCCGCCGCGGCGAAATCCACATCCCCGCACATTTTGCCGCCGGCGAAATTGACGCCGACGTCGATGACGACCTGTTGCGCCGAGAGACAGTCTGCGCCGACCGCCCCGGGCTTTCCCGCCGCTGCGATGAGGATTTCCGCACCGCGCGCGACTGAGGGCAGGTCGGCGGTTTTCGTGTGGCAGACCGTCACAGTGGCGTTTCTGGCCAAAAGGAGCAGGGCAGCCGGTTTGCCGACGACCAGGCTCCTGCCGATCACCACGGCCCTTTTGCCTGCGCAGCCGACGCCGTAATAGTCCAGAATCTCTATACAGGCCTGGGCCGTGCAGGGCGCGAAGCCCCGCCCGCTGCCGGAAAACACACCGGCGAGCGAACAGTCGGTGATGCCGTCGACGTCCTTGTCGGGTGAGAGCGCAAGCCTGACCGCCTCGCCGTCCAGCGGTTTTGGCAGAGGCAGCAGGACGAGCACGCCGTGGACCGCGGCGTCGGCATTGAGCGCGTATATATTTTCCATCAGGCGCGCCTGTGCGGCGTCCTCGGGGAGCGTCACGCGGCGGACGGCGGCGCCGAGCTTTTCACAGCGCCTGGCGGCGCTGTTTTCATAAGCCAGGTCATCCGCGCGTTCGCCGGCGCGGACGATGGCCAGAGTTGGCTGAACGCCCTTTTCAAGCAGGCCGCCCAGCGCGGTCCCGGTGCGTTCGTTTATTGCGGCGGCAACGGGCGCGCCTTTCAATTCGATCGACATAGCACAGGTCCTTTCAGGAGAGTTTTTGCAGCACGGCCGCATAGCAGCGGTCGGCCGCCGCGCCGTGTTCCGCGATCAGCGCGCCGCATCTGTCCCGGAGCGCCCCGGCAAAGCTCAGATCCTTCATCAGGCGGACATTTGTCAGAACGTTCAGAGAGGCGCCCATGAGCGCCGTTTTGCAGCAGAGTACGCCGACGCCCACATCCGAGAGCATGAGGGCGCTGCCCTTGACTGCAAGCTCGGCATGCAGCGCGATGGCCTCGGCCGCGCAGCGCATGATCTCGACCGGCACGGTACAGGCGAGCTTCAGGGCGTCCTCCATCAGCGCGTCCCGCGCGGGGTTGTCCCTGGTCAGGCCGTAGGCTCTGGAAAGCGGCGCGAAGCATTCCGCGTCCCGGTCGATGAGCGCCAGCAGCGCGAGGCGGAGACGCTCCGCATCTTTGAGGATGCGCTGGATGTCCCGTTCGTATTCGGCGTATTTTTTTTTGCCCGCCGTGAGGTTTCCGACCATGGCGGCCAACGACGCGCCCAGCGCGCCGGCCAAGGCGCAGGCCCCGCCGCCGCCCGGGACGGGTTCAGATGAAGAGAGCGCCCCGGTGAAGCTCTGCGCGGACATTTCGGCAAAAGACATTTAACGACCTCCCGATGCTGTAAATTTCTACAGACTATGCTAACACGCGCCGCGGGAAATGGCAAGCTGCGTGTCATGTGCGGCGGCCCGCTTCAGCGTGCCGATGCCGGAGATCCGCATACCGAAGACCGTGCCCAATGTGTGCGGTTTTTGCATGGATTCTCCGATTAAACTGCGCTAAATTGTATCAAAACTGCGCCAAAAGTTGCAGATTGTGCAAGTTTACCTTGAACTTGAATATATTTTGTGCTTTTACACAATTGACACATTCCGGACGCCGTGATACCCTTTAAACAGGTCGAGGCGCTTTCTTGGCCCGAGCTGGTACATATATTATCCGGCGGTCGGCAAAATCGCTTGAACTGCACAGAGGTGATCCTGACGGCACTTTTTGCG
>JAISDV010000069.1 GCA_031264545.1 Oscillospiraceae bacterium
AGCAAAACAGCTACACCGGCATCGGCGTGACCATTGCGCAGGACGATGACAGCGGGCTCTTCCGCGTGATCGGCGTGCTGGAGGATTCGCCCGCGCGGCAGGCCGGCGTTGAAATCGGCGATCTTCTGTGTGCCGTTGACGGGAGAGCGCTCGACGGGCTGGCCTCGGCCGAGGTCAAGGAGATAATTGCGGAAAAGCAGGGAAAAGTCTTTGACCTGACGCTTCGCGCGCAGGACGGCTCCGAACGGACCGTGACAGTCAGTACGGCCACGCTGAAAACGGAGCCGGTCAAATATGAGCTGCTGGACAGCGGGATTGGCGACGTTAAAATCAAGAATTTTGAGACGGGCGCGGGAGAAGGGATTATTTCCGCTGTAGACGCGCTTGCGGAGCAGGGCGCGCGGGGTATCCTGTTCGATGTGCGCAACAATCCCGGCGGCCTCCTGAATGAGCTGATCGAGGCGCTCGACCATATCCTGCCCGAGGGCGATATTTTTATTTCGGCCGACAAAAGCGGCAACGAAAACGTCAAAAGCTCGGACGCGGACTGTGTGGAATTACCCATGGCTGTGCTGATGAATGAAAACAGCTACAGCGCGGCGGAATTCTTTGCGGCCGCGCTCTCCGAGTACGGCTGGGCGGAGCTTGTAGGCGCGCATACGACGGGAAAGGCGCGCTCCCAGATAAACCTTGTGCTGATAGACGGCAGCGCCGTCCACCTCTCGACAAACAGCTATCTCACGCCGAACAGGATCGATCTGGCCGAGGCCGGCGGCCTTGCCCCGGATGTCCCGGCGGCTCTTGGCGAGGAAGACGCTGCGAAGCTGGCCTCCGGTGCGCTCGCCTATGAGGACGACGCCCAGCTGCAAGCCGCGCTCAGGGGGCTTAAGGCGGGCGCGGAAAAATAAGCGGCGGCGCTTTTTATTCTACTTGCCCTATCCGCTTGACATGCCGGAATTTTCTATCTATAATACGTAAATACGGCGTCATTTCATATTATTTACCAGTGCGCGATCTGCAGTGAAGGAAGGGACGGATACTATGGCCGGCGAAGCGAAGTACAAAATGAGTCAGGAGCGTCTGAATGAGATACGCGAGGAGCTGCATTATCTCGAGACTGTTCGCGAGAAGGAAGTATCGGAGCTGATAAAAGAAGCGCGCTCCTTCGGCGATCTCTCCGAAAACAGCGAATACGACGAGGCAAAGACGGAACAGGGCAAGCTCTACTCCAAAATTGCCGAGCTTAGAAATATTCTTGAAAACGCCGAGCTTATCGAGACGCGCGAGACGACGAACACGATCGCGCTCGGCAGCAGAGTGCGGGTAACGTGCGAGGACGACGGCGGCGTTGAGGAATATCAGATCGTCGGCTCCCAAGAGGCAAACCCCATGCAGGGCCGCATTTCGGACGATTCGCCCTTCGGCAGAGGGCTTCTCGGTCATTCCGCCGGAGAAACCGTCACGGTGCTTGCGCCCGCGGGCGAGATGAAGTTCAAAATCCTTGCCATAGAGAATTGAACGGGACATACGGGGCCGGCGGGTGAAAGCTCTCCGGCCAAAGTCTCTTGCGGGAGACAGCTATACGTCCGCCCCGCCGGGGCAAAAGCGTTTGGAGGACTGCAAATGAGCCGGGAAATCACGCCTGAAGAGACCCAGGATATATCGGAGATCCGTCAGATCCGCCGCGAAAAGCTCGCAAAGCTCCGCGAGGGCGACAGAGATCCGTTTATCAATACGCGGTACGTCAGAACAGCCTACAGCGAAGAAATCAAACAGAATTTTGAAGCTTGGGCGGAAAAAGACGTCTCCCTGGCCGGACGCCTGATGTCCAAGCGCGATATGGGCAAGGCGTTTTTTGCCGATCTGCAGGATGATAAGGGGCGGATCCAGCTCTACGTCCGCGTCGACGATCTGGGCGAGGAGGCTTTCGGCGAATTCAAAAAATGGGACATCGGCGATATTGTCGGTGTGGAGGGCTTCGTTTTCCGCACGCGGCGGGGCGAAATTTCTGTTCACTGCAAGGCGGTGAAGCTCCTTTCAAAATCTCTTTTGCCTCTGCCGGAGAAATTCCACGGCCTGACCGATCTTGAAACCCGTTACCGCCAGCGCTATGTCGACCTGATCGTCAACCCCGAGGTGCGCCGGACCTTTGAGATACGCAGCGCCTTCATCCGCCATGTCCGCGGCTTTCTGGACAAGCGCGGGTATATGGAGGTGGAAACACCCGTCCTGAACACGCTGTCGGGCGGCGCGACGGCGCGCCCCTTTATCACGCATCATAACACGCTGGATATAGACATGTTCCTGCGCATCGCGACAGAGCTGCATTTAAAGCGTCTCGTCGTCGGCGGCATCGAACGGGTCTATGAGATCGGCCGCATTTTCCGTAACGAGGGTATGGACACCCGGCACAACCCCGAATTCACCACCGTCGAGCTTTACGAGGCCTATGCCGATTTCAACGATATGATGGATCTGTTTGAGGCGCTGCTTTCGAGCGCGGCGCGCGAGATACTCGGCACCTATGATGCGGTATGGCAGGGGGCGCGCGTTTGCCTTGCGCCGGGCTGGGCGCGCCTGAGCATGGCAGAGGCCGTCAAAAAACATCTCGGCGTTGATTTCATGCCTGTTCGGACGGACAAGGAAGCGTTAGCGCTCGCACGGTCCGTCGGGGTCGAGATTCCGGGAAACAAGGAAAAAACCTGGGGTAACGCGCTTTATGAATGCTTCGGCCAGAAGGTCGAGGATAAGCTCATCCAGCCGACCTTTATCACCCTGCACCCGGTTGACGTTTCGCCGCTCGCAAAGCGCAGCCGCGTCGACGCAAGACTTACGGAGCGCTTCGAGCTTTTCATCTGCCGCAGCGAGATGGGTAATGCCTTTTCGGAGCTCAACGACCCCATCGATCAGAAGCAGCGTTTCCGGAAGCAGGCTGAGCTTCGGCAAAAAGGCGATGCGGAAGCCGGCATGATGGACGACGATTTTATCACGGCCCTTGAGTACGGCCTTCCGCCGACAGGCGGATTGGGGATCGGGATCGACCGCTGCGTCATGCTGCTCGCCGGCGTGGACTCCATCAGAGAGGTCATTTTCTTCCCTACGCTAAAACCCTCAGAGGTATAGCAGACAGCAAGAAAACACGCTCCGCGGAGGTGTTTTCTTTTAATATATCATATACACCATAACTAAGCGCATTGCGGCATGAAGGGATACATAAATGGATACCTCCGCCGCGCTTGACATACAATCTGTTTCCAACTATGATATACGCAAGGCGGGATACCGGTTTCGAGCTTACACAGATTCCGGGATATAGTGTTTCCGGCTTTCTCCCTGCGTAACATCGAAGAATAACACCTGCATGTGATGCAAAAAGGGCGGGATATGATCCATGTTGAAGATCATGCTGTGCGGCGCTTCTGACACCAAGGCAATACTCGAGGATTTTTTAGAAGTCGCAGAGGATTTGCAGATGGTCGCATTCAATTACCTGACCGGTAAGCTCAGGTCTTATAACGGCAGTAATTCGTCATGGGAGGATAATTCACGGCTGACTGTCAAAAACATGGATATGTGTGTTTTTGTGTTGCTTGAAAAAGTCGGACATATAACCTGGGATTACGAATTAGAC
>JAISDV010000098.1 GCA_031264545.1 Oscillospiraceae bacterium
AGCGGTAAGCGCCGAGGATGTCCGGGTCGGAGAGATTTGCAAAGGCCTCGAGCACACCCACTGCAATCAGGGCAGCCAGCCGGCAGCGCGGCACCTTGCCCGCCCCGATCGATCCGACGATCCCGTGCAGCTCCGGCGGCAGAATCGCCTCCTCCACAGCGCAGTTCACGCCGACGCCGACAATGATGCTGTCAATGCCGCCGCTTTCCATATCCATCACGGCTTCGGTCAGTATGCCGCAGATTTTTTTCCCGTCGAGATAGACGTCGTTGACCCATTTGATTCTCGGTTCCAGCCCGGTCAGCGCCTCGACCGCCCGGCAGACCGAGACGGCGGCGGCAAGCGTGACCAGCCGCGGCGATACGGTTGCCGCATCCGGCCTGAGAATAACGCTCATATACAACCCAAGACCGCGCGGCGAGAAAAAGCGCTTGCCCGAGCGGCCGCGCCCGGCCGTCTGTTCCTCGGCCAGTAAGAGCGTTCCATGCCGCGCACCGTCCGCCGCAAGCTTTTTTGCCTGCGTGTTGGTGGAGTCCGTCACGCTCAGGACGCTGACGGGACAGCTTTGATATCCGGCGGGCAGCGCCGCGCGAACGCCTTCGGCCGAAAGCAGGTCACTGTCCAGGCGGTAGCCCCTATTGTTAGCGGCCCCGACGACATGGCCTTCTTCCCGGAGCGCGCGGACCGCCTTCCACACCGCCGTCCTCGAAACATCCAGCGTTTCGGCGAATTCCTGTCCGGAAATATAGCGTTCGCGGTTTTTTTCAAGCATTGTCAGAACAGCCTTTTTTATTGACATACTTCGCTCCGTTTCAATACAGGCTGGTCTTATTTTATAGGCCATCCGCCAAAATGTCAACCCATTTGTTCTATGCGGTTAACAATCTCATTCCGGGAATGAAAGCGCGGCATAAGGGAATAATAGCATATATCCATCTCCGAGGAGGTAAGTTATGTGCTGAATAAAGTAGAAATATGCGGAGTCAACACGACAAAGCTCAAGGTCCTGAAGAACGACGAAACCATGGCGCTTCTGATCAAAGCGAATGAAGGAGACGCCCAAGCCCGTGAAAAACTGATCTCAGGCAATCTGCGTCTGGTACTTTCCGTCATACAGAAATTTGCCTCCCGAGGAGAAAACACCGACGACCTGTTTCAGGTCGGCTGCATCGGGCTGATCAAAGCCATCGACAACTTTGACCTGAACCAGCCCGTCAAATTTTCTACCTATGGCGTGCCGATGACCGTCCGGCGCTGAAACGGCTTGACAGAGGCGGGAATTTGCGTTAAAATACGCAGGTGCCGTTAGGGATATGTCCCCGTGGCTCAGCGGGATGGGTCGATTGTCGAACGTACTCACATATTTGCTTCCGTAGCTCAGTGGATAGAGCACCCGCCTCCTAAGCGGGGGGTCGCGCGTTCGAGTCGCGCCGGGAGTGCCAAAAACGCTGTAATTCCAATGGATTGCGGTGTTTTTGTGTTTATCCCGGATGTTGCCCCGCATGATGTCGAACGCGCTCTGTTTGCATTTTGTGCAGATTGATTCTGATGTAAAATAATCATACTATTTTGTCAGGCTATTTTATCATACACCTTAAATATTGCACCTCTTTCAGAGCATGATAAAAGCCACCTGCTCTTGATGAACAGATGGCTTATGTATGGCTGTTTGAAGTATTTCTTAGACTATTTCCTGTATCCGCATTTCGGACACACGCCATTTTCATTTAACGCAATGCCGCATAGCGGACAGCGGTCCCTTTCCTTTTGGGGCTCATATTTTTGTATAGCGCCATTTACCCCGCTGGTAAACGTGATTTTCACGATATTCAGTTTGTCTTTCAGCAGATCATACACTATTTTAATCATACCTTCAACGGTCATCGTTTCTTTCGTAACAACCAAACGGCATTCCGGATACGCTGTCGCAAGTTCCGTTTTGAAAGCGGGGCCCTTTTGTTTATTGCTTGGCGCGCCATTCTTAATGCCTTGTTCTTCATAAACGCCGAGAATCGCAGGAAGCAACGGGTCGTCTTCCCTTAAAACCAGCGCGTGGTCAAAGTTTTGCAAAACTTCCCAAGCGGTTTTCTTGATTTCATTACAGGGGAATACCATGTTGACGCCTGTGTTGACGGTATCTTCAACTTCAAGCGTCAGTATTCCCGTATGCCCGTGCAAATACTGGGCTTCTCCTTTGAACCCATAGAACCTGTGTGCATATTGCAAATCTAATGTGGTGAAGCTTCTCATGGCTATTCTCCTTGATAATATATTTACGGGGTTTATTCGCGCTCCCGTACGCGCTTAAGCAATGATGTATGATAATCCATGACGCATCTGACTTTACTATACCACAGCATTACATATAATTCTACAGCATTTTCAGGACGGCGTATTGTTTATTTACGCCGCCTTGATTTATCTTATTGCGCATTGCGCACGGCTAGCCGGACGCGGGCTCAAATACGACCGTGAAAGTCAGGGTGTCCGAATAGGTGCCGGCGTAAGCCGCCGCGTTCATGTCCGTGACCGTCGCGGTGAGCGCGTGATCGAAGGATCCCACGCCCGGAAAGCCCCAGGCGGTATCGCTCAGGCTGTACGCGACGGCCGGGACAGGCGCGCCGCCGCTCCAGCCCCCCAGCTCAAGCTTATAGTCCTTGGCGGAGGCCACGGTGACCAAGACCATTTTCGAGTGAGGAAACGGGTACGCCGTCTTGACGCAGGTGACCCTGCCAAGGTCCTGGGGCGTGTCCAGGAGCTCGGGCGCCGTTGAGAGCGCCTGAGTCCCGGAAGGGATCGTCACAACACAGGTCTCGCCGGTGACCGTAATTCCCAACTCGGCCGTCATGCCCCTCACGCTTGCGTTCCCGGCCTGTACCGCGGTGACGGTCACCGGACCGCCCGCGCCGATGATCCGCACGGCGCCGTCCGGATCGACCTCGAGCAC
>JAISDV010000082.1 GCA_031264545.1 Oscillospiraceae bacterium
AGAATAGGACAGTGAAGTGAAAAGAAACACTGACATATCCGGAGGGGCGGCATACCACTGCGGCTGACTTTATCGGTTTTTGAAAATTCATTAGCTGCTCTGCCGTCATGCCTGCGTAAATGAATACACCGTCGTATGCCGGTAAACAGCGCCTTTGCGTAATATACAGTCCGGAAACTCGGGTCTGTTTACCGCATCGGGCCAACTCTGCGTCTCTAAACAGAGACCTGAATGTTTTCCGTAAATTGCACCGCCTTTGCCTTTTCTGCCGCTCAAGAAATTGCCTGAGTAGAATTGTATGCCCGGCTGGGTCGTCAGGCATGTCATACGCAGACCCTTGTATTCCAGTGCCGCGGCGGGTGTAAGCTCACGTTGCGGTTCAGACGAGAGAACGAAGTTATGGTCGTACCCGCCGCTAAGAACAAGCTGCGGATGCGTACTTATAAGACCCGCTCCAAGGGTCTGCTGTTCCCGCAGGTCAAAAGGCGTACCGGTCACATCCAACAAATTTCCTGTCGGAATGAGCGCGCCGTTTACCGGCGTGATGGTATCTGAACAAATCCGGACGACGTGATCCGCTATACTGCCCAAACCATGGCCGCCCAGGTTGAAATAACAGTGATTTGTGAGGCTGAGCGGTGTGTCCGCGCTGCCTTCGGCCGAATATTCAATACATAGAGCGCCATCTGTAATTTTGTAGCGTACCGCTATATCCACGTCACCGGGAAAGCCGCCGTCCAGATCCGGGCTATGCAGGGAACAAACAAGCGCGCCGTTTTCTTCATGCACGCGCCAGATACGCTTGTCGAAGCTGCGAAAGCCGCCATGCAGGCAGTTGGGGCCGTCATTGGCAGACAGGGGGCAGCTCTGGCCGTTCAGGGAAAAATGCGCGCCGCCAATGCGGTTGGCCACTCTGCCTACCAAAGCGCCGATATAGTCGCCCTGCGCCTCATAGCCGGCCATATTGTCAAAGCCCAGCGCCACATCCCGTATACCGCCGGGCGCAGGAACACTAAGCGTGCGGATAGTGCCGCCATAGCTCAAAATCTCCGCGCTCATGCCCTTGTCCTGCAGCGTGTAGCAAGCCACAGGGTCTCCGCTTTTTGTGCTGCCGAAGGACCTTTCTGTAATTGTCATGTCACCCCACCTGTCTGATAAATTTCAGGAAAGCCGCCCGGTCTGCCGTGTTCCGCTTAGGGGACGGCCCTTTTTCATTGCCGTTGCTTAAAACTTAACAAATTATTCGCATAATGTCTTTAGAATATCTGCGCATGTTTTTATGATATTCGAGCATTTATGGCAGAAAACAGTTGAGATACGCAAAAGGCCGGAAGCAAGCGGGGCAGGGGCAAACAAGAACGGGCGGCGCAAAGCAGGCATCACGCCGGAATAGTTTTCACGCGCAGACGGTTTCAGTACGCGCCGGAGAGCTTTTTGTCGCAGTCCCGGCAATAGCCGTACATCTCGACCCGGTGTCCCAGCACCCGAAAATCACGCTCGGTGAGTTTCGGCTCGAAGCTTTCCATCGGGCAGTTTTCCAGACCGACGATACGCCGGCAGTTGACGCAGACCGCGTAATGCCGGTGTCGGTTACGATTGCGCGCGTAAAGCGCCGCACCGCCGTCTGCGACCGTCGTCTTGACGACAAGACCCTCTCCGGCGAAGCGGTCCAATATGCGGTAGACCGTCGAAAGCCAAATCGCGGCGTCCTCCGATTTTACGCGGTCGAATATCTCCGAAGCGCTCAGCGGCGCGTCGGCCTTATCCAGCAGGGCCAGCACGAAACGGCGCTGCTTCGTTTTCCTGATCCCGGCGGGCCAGGCCGCCTGGGTTTCTTTCAAAACGCTCACCTCGCAGTATTTTGGTCAGAGCTTCGCTTGGCAGCCCGCTTCAGTTTTTTCCCGGCCATGACGGCGACGAGCACAAAAACCGAAACGAGGGCAGTGAAGCCGCTGGGAGCGACGTTCAGATAATAGGACAGGAAAAGCCCGGACATGATGTCGATCACGCTGAAAAGCCCGGAAAACAGCAGTGTCTGTTTGAAGCCCTTTTCAAGCTGAAGCGCGGTCGCGACCGGCAGGGCGATCATTGAGCTGAGCACCAGAACGCCGACGATCCGTATCGAAACGGAGATAGCCGAGGCGACCAGCACAAAAAAGACATAGTTGATCAGTCCGGTCCTGACGCCGGCAACCCTCGCGGCCTCTTCGTCGTAGGCGATATAGACCATCTGGTGGTACAGGCGTATCAGAGCGAGTACGGAAACGGCGCTCAGGATCATAATCATTACCGTGTCCGTCCGCGTAACAGTCAGCACGCTGCCGAACATGAAAGCGTCCGCGCTGGCGTTGAGTCTGCCCGAGCTGATGATCGTGATTGCCGTGCCGACGCTCAGGGCGAGCACAATGGTCAGAATCAGGTCGGTGTATTTTCTGAAATATCTGCGGAGATATTCGATCAGCGCGCCGCTCAGCGCGGTAAAAACAAAGGCGCCGAGGACGGGATTCTGTCCGCTGAGCAGGCCGATGGTGATGCCCGCGAGCGACGCATGGGACAGCGTGTCCCCAATCATCGCGTAACGCCGCAGGACGAGAAAAACCCCGATGCAGGGGCACAATATCGAAATAGACAGCGAAACGATAAGGGCGTTCTGCATAAAGCCATAGCTAAGCACGGCGATCCCCCTTTCCGAGATATTCTTCCGAGTATTGCCGGGGGGTGCAGAAGTGGCCGCGTCCGCCGTGAAGGTGGAAGATAACCGTCGAGTTTGAGATCGCCGCGTCCAGATTGTGCTCGACAGACACAATGGTCAGGCCCCTTTCCGTATTAAGGCGCTTGAGAAGGGCGTAGATCTCATGTTGACTGTCGGGATCGACCCCCGCGGAGGGCTCGTCCAGAAGAAGCAGGTCCGGCTCGCCCATCAGCGCACGGGCAATCAGCGCTTTTTGCTGCTGGCCGCCGGAGAGGTTTCCCATCAGCGTGCGCGCGTACCCGAACAGCCCGGCCTGACGCAGGCCTTCCGCAACGGCGCTTTTATCCCTGAGCTTAAGCAGCCGCCTATAGGAATCGAGCATTTCGTATACCGTGATCGGAAAGCCGGAGTTGGCGGAATCACTCTTTTGCGGGACATAGCCGAGCTTATACGCGTCGGTTTGTATGCCGCCCCGCGTCGGTTTGAGAAAACCCAGGATGAGCTTCATCAGTGTCGATTTCCCGCAGCCGTTTTCACCCACTATGGAGACATACTCGCCGCGCTTTATTTCAAGGTTCAGCCCGTCCAGGATATAGGGCGGGACGGCGTTATAGGAAAAGGACAGGTTTTCGGCCCATATCATCAGGATCACCGTTTCTTTCGAAATATCGGCCGCCGCAGCTTTACTTTTTCGCTTGACAAAGCCGCAGGCAAGGCGCTATCATTTATTATATGCAGATGCGAACCATTTGCAAGTAAAACTTCTGGAGGCAATCCGGACATGTTGAAAAGGGCGACGGCTCTTGCGCTCTGCGCGGCCGTTATTTTCGGACTCTCCGCCTGCAGAAGCGCGGAAAAATCCGTCTCCGAGGGCGAAAAGATAAAGGTTTCGGTCACATTCAACGCCCTGTACGAGTTTGCGAAAGCGGTTGGCGGGGATAAGGTCGAGATTTCGACGATCGTTCCGGATGGGATGGAAACGCATGATTTTGAGCCGAAAGCGAAGGACCTCGCGGACATGCGCGGGGCGCAGGTCTTCGTGTATAACGGACTCGGCATAGATGCCTGGGCCGAGGACGCGGCCGCCGCGGCCGGAAATGACGCTTTGATCGTGGTCAAAGCCTCGAAAGGCACGGACGCCATCGTACGGGAAGGCGCGGAGGCTTCGGCGGAAGCGGCGGACGGTGGGATGCGCGGACACGGAAAGTACGACCCGCACACCTGGCTCAGTCTCAAATGCGCGGCAACCGCGGCCGAAAACATCAAGTCCGCGCTGTGCGAGGCCGACCCCGGGAATAGGGCTTATTATGAAGACAACTGCGCCGCCTATCAGCGGCAGCTCGACAGCCTTTTCACGGAATATGATGAGAAGTTCGGCGGCACAGCCGAAAAAAACTTTGTGACGGGGCATGCCGCTTTCGCTTATCTTTGCCGTGACTTCGGCCTCAGGCAGTTAAGTGTCAGGGACGTTTTTGCCGATGGGGAACCGAGCGCGCGGCAGCTTGCCGGGCTTGTTGACTTCTGCCGGGATAACGGCGTGACCACGATTTTCGCCGAGGCGCTGGCAAGTCCCGAGGTCTCGGAAACACTGGCAAGCGAGGCCGGCGCGGTGGTGGAAACGATCTACACCATTGAGCGCGGCGAGGATGGTATGAGCTATCTGGCTCGCATGGAAGCGAGCCTGAGCCGGATATACGCCAGCCTGCGCTGAATATCAGAACAGCGTCATGGCGAGATAGACCTTATCCCTGTCGTCCTGTGAAATGCCGAGATACCGGCGCGTGATTTCAAAGGAACTATGATTATAGATATCCATCAGCATAACGGGCTGCACCCCGGCTTTCCACGCGAAGTAACCGAAGGTTTTCCGCAATGAATGACAGGCGATGCGGCCCGCGGCCTTGACTGCTTCGGCGGCGGCGCGGATAACGCGCCAAGCCTGTGTGCGGCTGATCGCCGCCGCGCCCTCCCGGTTGTTGGCGAAGATATACCTGCCCCGCCTGTGCGGGAAATACAAACTTAACGCCTTGACCGCCTGCCGGTTCAGGGCAATTGTTTTATGCTTGCCCGTTTTCTTTTCTGTCAATGTAACATGTGCGCGGAACGCTCTGCGTTCACTATCGTACACATCCTCCCATGTGAGCCGGAGCAGGTCGCTGATCCGCAGGGCGGTGCACACGCCCAGCACGATCATGGTGTAATTGCGGAGATTACCCCGTTTGAGCCAGTAATTTGCCAGAGCGCGAAGCTGTTTTTTGTCCCTAATCGGTTCCGTAGTCATAAAAAAATCCCCCTTTTTCGTGGTATGGACAGTGTATCGCATACCTGCATAAAAGAAGATGTAACGCTTTACCCAAACTGATAAATTCATATTACCATAGACCACAACAAAGTCAAGATACTGCCACAACATTCACACAAATCATTGAAGTTTTCATGTTTTCTTGACGAAGCGGTCAAGGCCTATCAAATCAAGCAAAAGGTGTTTATATGGATGCATAAAAATGGGTAAAGCGTTACATTCGGGAAATATACGGCAAAAGAAGAAAACGAAAGGCATTATAGCAGAAAGCAGAAAAAGCTGCGAAAGGCGGGTCCGCTCCTTTTGTGTTACCGAAAACAGCAATACGCGGATAGATGTCCCCCGTTTTTGTTAAACGCGCTTGTCATTCCTTATACAATGTCCTGTTTCGTGCGTCAACCGGATGTTTGAAAAGCGGATACGGAAAGGTCGAATTACGCGGATGAATAAATCGAGAAAAAGCTTTGCAGCGTTACTGGCCGCGGTGATGCTGATACCGGTAGTGTTGGCCGCGACGGCGACAGCCGAAGATCAAAATGAAAGCGATAGGCCCGCATACGAGACGGTGGTCGATGAGAGCACACATGCCCTGACGGGGAATTTCGATCTGAACACCCTTGAAAACGGGCGGCTCTGGACGGATAAATCCGTCAATACCGGCAGTGTGACCTTTCACGACGCTTATGGAAACCCGATCCAGACGATCGAATCGGAGCCGGATGAGTTTCTCATAACCCTGTCAAACCTGAGCCAGAGCTATAACGTAGCCAGGCTTCGGGTGCCGGTCGACACGGTGATCATCATCGACTTGTCCTCCAGCATGGCTATCTATGGCATGGATGGCAATACCGCGGGTTTGCCCGGTGAAACGCGCGACTACATTCTTGTCGACGCGTTGAATACAGCGCTGAACGAAATAATGGAGGCGAATCCGGATAACCGGGTGGCTGTCGTTGGATACAGCGGCACAACAACGTATAACCTGCTGGAGCTGGACCACTACAGCTCAGCATCGGGAATCTTTTTTGAAATCACGACCACATCCGGCATATTTGGCGGGCACAACGTCAACGTTTCCAGCGACGTACGGGCAGAATCAACGTTCATCGACCCTTTAATAGTCGAAATTACCGACCCGGATATAGACCCGCAGATAGCCGTGAACGGCGGTACAAACACGCAGATGGGTATTGCGGCGGGCGCCAGAATCCTGCTGAACGCCGATACGGATTATATTTATACCGACCCCAACAGCGGTATGGCATACAACAGAACCCGCCAGCCCGTTATGCTGATGATGACGGACGGAGATCCGACCTATGGCTGGCTGAACTATACCATGGTAGGCGAGAACGGCGCGACGTATACGGCCGGAAACGGCAATCCGGGAGCCGGAGACATTGGGACCGATCTGATAACGATTTTGACCAGCGCCTACTTCAAGCAGGAAATCACGCAGCATTATTATCCGGATTCATACGCGTCGGCGACCTTTTATACGCTGGGTGTCGGTGTCAACAGCATCCATGCGGCCGCCGTTATGGACCCGGCGAACTCCGCCGCGGGTGTGAGTCATACGTTTTCAGGTACTGCTTACAATCTCAAGACCCTGCTCGACG
>JAISDV010000105.1 GCA_031264545.1 Oscillospiraceae bacterium
CTGACTTGTTGGAGCTTTCCTATCCAAACGCGCCAAAGGTCTGTTTGGTCATGGACAATCTGAATACCCACACCATCTCGTCCCTATACGAAGCCTTCCCGGCAGCCAGAGCCCATGCGTCGGCGAGACGCCTGGAAATCCATTACACACCTAAACATGGCAGCTGGCTGAATATTGCAGAGATAGAGCTGAGCGCTTTGACTTCACAGTGTTTAGGGCGGCGCATTCCCTGTATAGAAGCCCTGTCAGCCGAACTTAACGCCTGGAATATTGCCCGCAACAATGCGGCGACTCCCGTAAACTGGCAATTTACCACCGATAATGCCCGCGTGAAATTACACCGCTTATATCCTGTCGTTTAAGTGACGCGTTGTACTAGGCGAATTTGAGCGGGGTTTATTAAAAACGAAAATCAGCGGTCATGTACCTACAGGATTAAACGATGCGCGGTTCAATGCTTTTTCTGACATTGCGTTTGACTTGGTAAATACGAACCAGTTAATGCGATACGGAATTGTCTGTGCGGGCGAGTCAGCACTCTGATTCTGAGGGAATTAGGGGTTGTTTAAAAATCAAAAAACGGAGGGAAACTTATGCCTTACCTTATTGCAGCAGCAGCCATTATTGCGATATTCGTTATCTGGATCATCTCAACCCAGCGCAGCCTTGTGGCGCTGGATGAGAACATCAACAACGCGATGTCACAGATCGGCGTCCAGCTCTCCTCGCGCTGGGACGCGCTGACCGCGCTTCTGGACCTGACCCGCGGCTATGCCGAATATGAGTACAAGACCATAACGCAGACCATCGGGTTAAGACGCGCCATCACGAAGGACTCGCCGCCCGAGGAGGCCGCAAAACAGGAGAACATTCTCACCGAAGCGATGGGAAAAATCATGGCTGTGGCCGAAAGCTATCCTGAACTCAAAGCCGACGGTACGTACATCCGGACGATGGATTCCGTCAACCAGTATGAAAACATGGTGAGGACCAGCCGGCTGATCTATAACGACAGCGTCACAAAGCTCAACCGCGCCGTCAGAATGTTTCCCGCATCGATCGTCGCGGGTATGCTCGGCTTTTCCGGGCGTGCCTATCTGGAAGAGGTGAATGACAAGGCTGACCCGCCGAGTATGAAATGAGCCGCGATGAAAAACAGGCTTGATTTTATCAGGAAAACGGGCGGAGCCCTGCTTTGCGCCCTTTTGCTGCTTGCGGTCCTGCCGGGGCAGAAAGCTTTTGCCGCTAATAACGTGTCCGATATCAGCGTTGACGTCGTCCTCTATGACGATGGCTCGGCCTATATTACCCAGACCTGGAACTGCAGCTTCAGCGAGGGCACGGAGGGCTATATCCCGATCGGAAACCTGGGCGAAATGACCCTGTCGGATTTTCTCGTCTCGGACGAAAACGGTCCTTACACCTGCCTTGACGACTGGGATGTCGGCGCCGGCTTTGATGAAAAGGCGGGAAAATGCGGCATTGTCGAAACTGCCGGCGGCTATGAGCTTTGCTGGGGGATCACCCGGTACGGCGAAAGACGCTATGCAATCGAATACAAAATCAGCAAGCTCGCGGGTGCGTACACGGACTACGACGGCTTCAACTTCCAGTTTATCAATTCGGGCATGGGAACCCTGCCGACGGATGTGACCGTGAAGCTCGCGCTCCGGAACGGAACAGCGCTCGACGCCGGCAACGCCGGCATCTGGGCCTTCGGCTTTAAGGGACAGATCGCCTTCGAGGACGGCGGCGTGCGCGCCTATACTGAAAAGGCCCTGTCCGCCCCGACCGAGAGCGTCATCGTCATGCTCCAGCTCGATAAGGGTGTGATAAACCCCGTAAGAAGCGTTGACGAGTCCTTTGAGACGGTAAAGGAACGGGCCTTCGCGGGCAGCGATTACGGCAATGACACGGATTCCGGTACTGGCGGAAACGTCGGCCTTTACGGCCCGCTGATCGCTGTATTTGCCTTTGCGGCACTGGCCGTCATGATCCTCCTGCTCGTGATCCCGGCAGCCAAAAAAAATAAGTCGGTCAAGGCCCTCTATAAAAGCGCGGACTATTTCAGGGAAGTTCCGCTCTCGGGGAATATCGAAGCCGCCTTCGTGCTGGCAAAGGACTTTGGCCAGCTTAAAAATGAGGGCGATCTCATAGGCGCGGCTTTCCTGAAGCTCATAAATTTACGCTGCCTGGAGCCGGTAAGCGAAAAATCCGTCGGCCTGTTCGGCAAAGAGAAGCCGAGCGTTTCGATGCGGCTTGTCCGCCAGCCGGAGCTTGCGGGGCTGACGGCGCAGCGGCTCTACGGCCTGCTCGAGAAGGCCTGCGGAAGCGACCGTATCCTGCAGGAAAAGGAACTTGAAAAATACTGCCGCAGGCATGACGGCGCGATTCAGGATATCATCAAGGCCGCCAAGAAGGACGGCCGCGACCTGCTGGCAAGGAAGGGCTGTTACGATGTGTCCGGGCAGGCAAAGCCGCTCGGCCTTTCACAGAGCGGGCAAGGCCTGCTTCAGAGTCTCATGGGCTTCAAGAAGTATCTGCTTGAGTTTTCGTTAATTGGCGAGAGGACGATTGCGGAAAGCGTAATCTGGCAGGATTTCCTGACCTTTGCCGCGCTTCTGGGCATTGCCGACAAGGCAATGGCGCAGTTTGAAAAGGTCTATCCCGAAGCCACGGTATACAGCGCCAACGCCCACTATTACTTCCTGGCGGCCTGCGCCTTCAGGACCGCGTCATACGACAGCTCTCAGGCAGCCCGTTCGTCGGGCGGCGGGGGCGGCAGCTCCTTTGGGGGCGGCGGCGGTTTCAGCGGCGGCGGAAGCGGCGGCGGCACGCGTTAGAGCCCC
>JAISDV010000145.1 GCA_031264545.1 Oscillospiraceae bacterium
CGAGCTGGTCGATTGGAGCACCTGGCTCAGCCGCGTGTATCAGGGCCGTGATTATCACAGCACAGTCGTCGGCGTGGACGCCTCCGTCATGACAGCCCGGGCGCTGCTCGAGCGCTTCACCTCGGATTCCGATTCGAATTTCACGAATTTCAGCAGCCCGGAATATGACAGCGTGTTCAAGCAAGCCGTCGCCAGTACGGACGACGCCGAGCAGACGGCGCTTTACGGCGAGCTTCAGACCATATTGACGCAGGATGCGGCCAACCTCTATATTCAGGATCTCTGCGATCTTGTGGCGATGGGCGGCGGGCTTCAGGGCTATGTCTTATATCCGCTCTACCTCATGGACCTTTCAACACTCTATTTCACGGAGTAGCGGGTTTTGGAGAAAGGGCGGACGCTTGATTCAAACGGCAGGGCGGTTTTTTGAAAAGCAAGAAAACCGCCCTGTATTAAAGTACGCCTTTTCCGGTAAAAACGCCTTCTGTCCGGACGAAGCGGCTTTTTGTGAAGGGTGGGGAAAAATGAAGTACATTTTGAAGAAAGTGGGCATTTTCCTCCTGACCCTGCTCGGGATTTCAGTGCTTGTCTTTATTGCGTTCCAGATCGTTCCGGGCGACCCCACGGCAAGGCTGCTCGGGACGCAGGCCACGCCGGAGAGGGTGGACGCCCTCCGGGAACAGCTGGGGCTGAACGACCCCGCCGTTCTCCGCTATTTCCGCTGGCTGACTGATTTTCTCAGAGGGGATTTCGGCGGCTCCTATACGTATGCTATGCCTGTGAGTGCGCTGATTTCCGGAAAAATCGCGGTCACGGCGGCGCTCTCGGGTCTGTCGTTTCTGATGGTGCTCGCCATGTCGATCCCGATCGGCGTCCTGCGCGCGCGCTTTGCCCACAGCATACCGGACAGGATTTCGATGGTGTTCAACCAGATCATCATGTCGATCCCGCAATTTTTTATCGGGATCATTTTCACTTACGTTTTCGGCCTGGTTCTCCGGCTTTTCACGCCCGGGGATTTTGTGCAATACGCGGTCGACCCCGTCGCCTTCTGGGCTTATATGGTCTTTCCCGCCCTCGCGATCGCCATGCCGAAGAGCGCCATGGTCGTCAAGCTCCTGCGCAGCAGCATGATCAAGGAAATGAGCGAGGATTATGTCCGAACGGCCTACAGCCGCGGCAACAGCCGCTGGCAGGTGCTCAGCCGGCATGTTATGCGCAATGCGATCATCCCGGTCGTCACCTTGCTTGCGGTCACGCTGGTCGATATCATCGCCGGCAGCATCATAATCGAGCAGGTATTCGCCATTCCCGGCCTGGGCAGGCTCCTGCTGACCTCGGTCATCGGGCGTGACCTGCCTGTCGTTCAGACGATCATTATGCTCATATCCGTCGCCGTCATCAGCGTCAATTATCTCGCGGATATTTCCTACAAATATATAGACCCGAGAATCAGGTTCCGCTGAGTTTATTGCCCGGGATTCGTTAAGAACCTGAATTCACAGTTTTTCGCGGCGGCGCGTATAATATACCCTGAGACAAACAGGCTGCAGCGCGTCCCGGCCCCGACCCGCGGCCTGTGGACGACCGGAGGATGCTCGTGAGAAAAACGCCAAATTACAACCTGATAATCGGCTGTACGCTTACGGCTATAACCGTGTCGGTCATCATCGCGGGTTTTTTCTGGTCGCCCTATGACCCGGATATGATGTCTGGAACGGAAAAAAGCCTTGCCCCAAGCTTCGCGCATCTTCTGGGCACCGACAATTTCGGGCGCGATATCCTGAGCCGCGTGATAGAAGGCGCGGGAACGACTCTGACGATCGCGTTTTTTGCCGTATCGATCGGCGCGGGCTTCGGCACGGTGATCGGCGGGCTGACGGGCTATTTCGGCGGGCTCTTGGATGAGATCATGATGCGGATAAACGACGCCGTTACGGCCTTTCCGAGTATGCTGCTCGCCCTTGTGGTCGTGAGCATCACGGGAAGCGGCGGGACGAATCTTATCCTGGTTCTGGGCATACTGTTTATACCCAGCTTCGCGCGCGTCGTCCGCGGCGAATTTGCCAGGCAGCGCGGCATGGACTATGTGAAAAACGCGCGGCTCATGGGCGTGCGGCGAATGCGGATCATGTTCGTGCATATCCTGCCCAATATAGCTCCGGTGCTGCTCAGCTCAGTCGCGATCGGCTTTAACAACGCGGTGCTGGCCGAGGCGAGCATGAGCTATCTCGGCCTCGGTGTTCAGCGAACGGAGCGCGTCAGTCTCGGGCGCATGCTTCTGGACTCCCAGTCCTATCTGTTTTCCGCGCCCTGGTACGCCCTTTCCGCCGGCTGTGCGATTGCGATACTCATTCTGGGCTTTGCCCTGATTTCGGAAGGTCTCGGCTATCGCCGGATATGGCGGACGGCCGTGAAGCGGAGGCGAAAATTTCATGCTTGAAATCAGAAATCTCAAGGTAACCTTCAATGACGGCCGCGACGGGATGGCTGTTCGGGGCATCGACCTGCATATGCGGGCCGGGGACACGCTCGGCCTGGTCGGTGAATCCGGCTCCGGCAAAACTGTGACCGCGCACACCATAGCGGGGCTGCTCGAGCGCGATTATACAACCGTAAGCGGCGAGGTCATTTTCGAGGGCCGCGACCTGCTCAAGTGTACAATGGAAGAAATGCGCCTTTTGCAGGGCAAGGATATCGGCGTGATTTTCCAGGAGCCGATGACGAGCCTCGATCCGCTGATGAAAATCGGCCGGCAGATTGAGGAGACGCTCAGACTCCACTGTAAATTCACGGCCGGGGAGCGCCGGGACAGGGTGCTTGACGTGATGAAGCTTGTCGGCCTGCCCCATCCCGATCTGACCTATAAAAAATATCCCCACCAGCTCTCCGGCGGTCAGCGGCAGCGCGCGATGATTGCCGCGGCTTTTATTGCTCACCCGAAGCTGCTGATCCTGGACGAACCGACGACGGCGCTGGATGTGACGATCCAGGCGCAGATCCTCGAGCTGCTCCGGCGGCTGAACGAAAAATGCGGTGTAAGCCTGCTGTTCATCTCACACGACCTGCGGGTAATCCGGCGCGTTTGCAAGAAGGTCGCCGTTATGTACAA
>JAISDV010000167.1 GCA_031264545.1 Oscillospiraceae bacterium
GCGCCGATTTTTTCAGCTTGTCGCATTTATTGGCAACGATCACGAAAGGGCGGCCGCTGGCCTTGAAGCATTCGGCCATCGTCACATCGTCCGCCGTGGGTCTGTGGCGCGCGTCGACGATCATGACGCCGAGGTCGATCAACCCCTCCTCCGCAAAGAAGCGCTCCATCAGCCGGCTCCAGCGCGCTTTCTCCGCTCTCGAAACCCGGGCATAACCATAACCCGGAAGGTCGACGAAATAAATCCTCGCGTCGATGAGAAAATAATTGATGTGCACGGTCTTGCCCGGAGATGCGCTGACCCGCGCGAAGTTTTTCCGGTTAAGCAGCCGGTTGATAACCGACGATTTGCCCACGTTGGACCTGCCGGAGAACACAATGGCCGGCCGGCCGTCTGTGATAAAATCCTTGGGAGCCGCGGCCGATTTAATGAATTCGGCTTTGTTAACGTTCATGTCGTTTCCCCGTTACTGGCGCAGCGCGGCGGAGCAGACGGTCGCGTCTGTGTCGATAAAAGGAAGCGCCTCGTCCTCTTGCGCGGCGCTGCGGACGGAGAAGCTGATGCTGCGGTTGAGCGCAATATCCAGAATCTTATCGACGTGGTCGGTCGTGACAAAGTTGAGGGCGCGGCGCACGGTCTGGTCGATCTCTTCAAGATCCGTCTCGTTCTCCGCGGGGATAATCACCGTTTTGATGCCCGAACGCAGCGCGGCCATTGTCTTTTCGCGCAGTCCGCCGATGGGCATCACCCGCCCGCGCAGGGAAATCTCGCCCGTCATCGCGACGTCGCGTCTGACGGGGATGCCGGTCAGCGCGGAGGTGACCGCTATGCATATGGTTATACCCGCGGAAGGGCCGTCCTTTGGAACGGCGCCCTCCGGAAAATGGATATGGATATCCTTGGTTTTATAGAAATCGCGCTGGATGCCGAGAACGTCCGCCCGGCTTCTGATATAGGATACCGCCGCTCTGGCCGATTCCTTCATCACGTCGCCGAGATTGCCCGTCAGCTCGAGACTGCCCGCGCCGTCGAGCACACTGGCCTCAACGTCCAGGACCGCGCCGCCGGCGCTGGTCCAGGCAAGGCCGCGCACGAGACCGATCTCGTCCGACGGGGAGAGAAGGTCCGGCTTGAATTTCGCCGGGCCGAGCAGGCCCTCGAGCATCCCCGCCCTGAGGCTGAGGGATTTTGCCTGTCCGCCGGCAATGCGTTTTGCCGTTTTGCGGCAGATCGCGGCGATCTCGCGCTCAAGATTGCGAACGCCGGACTCCTTGGTATAGCGGGCTATAAGCTCCCTGATCGCGTCGTCGCTGAGCTTCAGGCGGTTTGCGGCCAGCCCGTGCTTTTTGCGCTGTTTGGGAATGAGGTGGCGCTTTGCGATCTCGAGCTTTTCCTCGTCGGTGTAGCTGGAGAGCGTGATGACCTCCATCCTGTCGAGCAGGGCGCGGGGAATCGTCTCCGTTGTGTTGGCGGTGGTGATGAACATTGTATCGGAAAGGTCGAAGGGCAGCTCGATATAGTGGTCGCGGAAGCCGTGGTTCTGCTCGAAATCCAGCGCCTCGAGCAAAGCCGCGGCGGGGTCGCCCCTGTAATCGCCGGCGAGCTTGTCGACCTCGTCGAGGAGCATCAGCGGATTTGCGCTCCCGGCCTGTTCGATGCCGGCAATGATCCGGCCGGGCATCGCGCCGACATAGGTCTTGCGGTGGCCGCGGATTTCCGCCTCATCATGAACGCCGCCGAGTGAAATGCGCGCGAAGCGCCTGTTTGTCGCCCGGGCAATACTCATGGCGACGCTTGTTTTCCCGGTTCCGGGAGGGCCGACAAGGCAGAGCACCGTACCCTTCAGTCCGGGGGAAAGCTGCTTGACCGCAAGGTATTCGATGATGCGGTCCTTGACCTTCTCGAGGCCGAAGTGGTCGTCGTCGAGAACCTTGCGCGCTTTCGCGATATCGATAGACTCTCGGGTCTTTTTGTTCCATGGCAGCTCGAGACAGGTATCCAGATAATTTCTCAGAACGGCGCTTTCAGATGAGCCGGCAGGCTGCTTTGCCAGCCGGGAGACCTCCTTTAAAAGCTTTTCGGCGAGCTCGTCGGCGAGCTTGAGCGCGTAAATTTTTTTTCGGTATGCCTGAAAGTCCTCATAAGTCTCGTCAAATTCACCCAATTCGGCTTGGATCAGCTTCATCTGTTCACGCAGGAAGAAGTCCTTCTGCGATTGCGACATCTGCTCATGCGTACGCTCGTTCAGGTCCTGCTCGATGGAGAGCACAGCGATTTCCCGCGTCAAAAAGCGGCTGAGAAGCTGCACGCGGTGGAGGGGATTGAGCTCCTCGAGCAGCGCCTGCTTTTTCTCGGGCTTCATATAAATATTCTGGGCGATAAAATCGGCCACATAGCCGGGCTTATCGGAGTTTGCGATTTTGGCGAGCAGCTCCGGCGGCAGCGCGCCGAAAAGATGGGCATATTCGCCGAAGAGGGCCAGGCACTGGCGGAGCAGGGCCTCTGCCTTGGCGGAGGGATATCTGGCGTCGCCGTCCTCAATGGCGGACACCTCGGCAAAATGAAATGCCTCCCTCTCCTCAAAGCGGTTGATTCGCGCCCTTTTGTAACCCTCGACAAGGACCCGAACGCCTTCGGTCCCCGGAATGCGCAGAAGCTGCTTGATCCGGCAGATTGTGCCAATGGCGTAAAGATCCCGCTCCGCGGGAATTTCCTTCGAAATGTCGCGCTGGGCGACGATAAAAATCATGCGGTCGGCTTCGAGCGCCGAATTAAGCGCGGCGACGGATTTCGGACGTATCACGTCGAAATTTATCAGCATTTCGGGAAAAACCGAAAGGCCGCGCATGGGCAGCAACGGGTAAGCCGCGCCCTGAACGGGATGTGCGATGTCGTTCATAGGACCCTCCTTTCGCGGGTACTGAAAAAGCCGCATATGTGCGGCTTTAAATCCAAGCGCGTGCGCACACTCAGGACTGGGATGAGGCCTTTTTCCGGATAACCATCGGTGAAATACGGTTTTTCACGCAGTCGGCCGTGACGACGACCTTGCTGATCGTCGGGTCGGACGGGACCTCGAACATAATTTCCGTCATGAGACTCTCCATTACGCTGCGAAGCCCGCGCGCGCCGATTTCCATTTTGATGGACTTGTCGGCGATCGCCTCGAGCGCGTCCTCCTCGAACACCAGCTCGACGTCGTCGTAATTGAGCAGCGCCTTATACTGGCGGGTGAGCGCGTTTTTCGGCTCCTTTAATATCCGGATGAGATCCGCCTTTTTGAGCGAGTTGAGCGGAACCGTCACGGGAAGACGGCCGATAAGCTCGGGAATAAGGCCGAATTTGAGCAGGTCGTGAGACTGGACCGCCTGCATGATTTCTCCGGTATCGCGCTCGGCCTTGCTTTTGATCTCCGCGCCGAAGCCCATGCTCTTTCTGTCGAGCCTGTTTTCGATGATCTTGTCGATACCGTCGAACGCGCCGCCGCAGATAAACAGCATCCTTGAGGTGTCGAGCTTGATGAATTCCTGATGCGGATGCTTCCTGCCGCCCTGGGGCGGGACGTTGGCCACGGTTCCTTCGAGTATCTTCAGCAAAGCCTGCTGAACGCCTTCGCCGGAAACGTCGCGCGTGATAGAGGTGTTTTCACTCTTGCGTGAGATTTTATCCATCTCGTCGATATAGATTATGCCGTGTTCGGCCTTTTCGACGTCGAAATCGGCGGCCTGGAGCAGGCGGAGCAGGATGTTTTCAACATCCTCGCCGACATAGCCGGCCTCAGTCAGTGTCGTCGCGTCCGCGATTGCGAACGGAACGTCCAGCACCCTTGCCAGAGTCTGCGCAAAAAGGGTTTTGCCGCTGCCGGTCGGCCCGATGAGCAGGATATTGCTCTTCTGAATATCCACATCCCCGCTGTCCCCGAGCGTGACCCTTTTATAGTGATTGTAGACCGCGACGGAAAGCGCGATCTTCGCCTTATCCTGCCCGATGATATAGTCGTCAAGGATCTTTTTTATGTCTGCCGGGCGCGGAAGACCGGCACTTTTTAAATCGAAGCTGCCGTTCGCGCCGTTTCCGGCCGCGGACGGATGCGGAGAAAGCTTGTAGCCCTCGTCGATAATACTCATGCAGAGACGGACGCACTCGTCGCAGATATACGAGCCGTTTCCGGCGATCATCCGTTCGACCAGAGACTGGGGTTTGCCGCAGAAGCTGCACCGGATGTTTTTGTTTTCTTCAAATTTAGCCATAGATACCCCATGAATACAGGTTCTCAGAATATGGAATGCGGTCAGCGCTTATGGATTATTTTATCGATGAGCCCGTATTCCTTCGCTTCTCCGGCGCTCATGAAATTATCGCGCTCGGTATCCGCGGCAATGGTTTCATAGGGCTTGCCGGTATTCTCGGCGAGCATTCTGTTGAGCCTTTCCTTCATATTCAGTATGCGCTTTGCCTGGATCTCGATGTCTGTCGCCTGGCCCTGGCTGCCGCCGGTTGGCTGGTGGATCATGATCTCGGCGTTTGGCAGCGCGGAACGCTTGCCCTTCGCGCCGCTGGAAAGCAAAAAGGCGCCCATGGACGCGGCCATGCCTATGCAGATCGTGCACACGTCGGGTTGGATATACTGCATCGTGTCATAAATCGCCATGCCGGCGGTGATGCTTCCTCCGGGGCTATTGATATAAAACTGGATGTCCTTATCGGGATCCTGCGACTCGAGGAAGAGGAGCTGCGCGACGATAAGGCTGGCTGTGGTATCGTTCACTTCCTCGGAGAGCATGACGATACGGTCGTTGAGAAGCCTTGAAAAAATATCATAGGAACGTTCTCCGCGGGCGGTCTGCTCTATAACATACGGTACTAAACTCATTGCAATGCTCCTTTTGTAAAAATGATACAGATTCTAAAAGACGATACCCATTCCCCGGAATAAATATTCTCCGGAAAAAGGCCGCTGCCCGGGCTTTACCGGAAAGTCTGCCCGCTTATTCCGCGGGTGCGGCTTCAGGCTGGGCCTCAGTCTCCGCGGCCGGCTTCTTGGCGGCGGGTTTCCTCGCGGGCTTTTTTTTCGCTTTTTTTTCTTCTTCCCCGGGCGCGTGATCGTGGGCCGTGGGAACGGCGGCGGCCATAATAAGGTCGTTTGCCTTCTTTTTCTTCATATCGTCGGTCATGGATTCGACGGGAACGGCCTGACTGACCTGGTCGGCCGCTATGCCGTAAGCGTCGGCGATCTTCTTGACGGATTCCTCGAGCTCCTCGTCCGACACCTGGATG
Organism: Oscillospiraceae bacterium; assembly: GCA_031264545.1. GTDB lineage: Bacteria > Bacillota > Clostridia > Oscillospirales > Oscillospiraceae > UBA2658. The sequence goes on from JAISDV010000167.1 coordinate 5,278, forward strand.
TCCTCCGCCTTCGCCACGGCCGCAAGCAGGAGGTCGGTTTTGATCTGCGCCTCAGCCTGGGGACGCAGCGTGTTCCGGAAAGACGCGGGATCCATGCCGGACATGCGGATATACTCCTCTAGGCGCATTCCGCGGGACATGAGGTTGCGGTCATATTCGTTCAGCATCACGCCCACGCGCTCCTCGATCATGGCGTCGGGAATCTCGCAGCGCATATTTTCGGTGGCCTTCTGCATAACATGATAGCCGAAATCCTCATCAACAGCCTGCGTGCGCTTCTCGATAAGCTGCTCCTTGATCGCGTCCCTGTAGTCGGAAAGCGTGTCGAACTCGGAAACGTCCTTGGCGAGCTCGTCGTCCACCGCGGGCAGCTCCGTCTCGGCGACCTCGTGGATTTTGACCTTGAACACGACGGCTTTGCCGGCGAGACCTTCATTGTAGTTCTCCGGGAAGGTGACGTCGATCGCCTTCTCCTCACCGGCCTTCATGCCAACGAGCTGCTCCTCGAAACCGGGAACGAACTGGCCGGAGCCGAGCTCGAGGCTTGTTCCCTCGGCCTTTCCGCCGTCAAAGCGCTTGCCGTCGAGCTGGCCGTCGTAATCGAGCACGACGGTGTCGCCGAGCCTGGCCTCGCGCGCAACGGTGGTCCGGCGGGCGTTGCGTTTCCGGATTTCTTCAATGTATGCGTCCACATCCGCGTCTGTGATGTTGATGGCTTCTCTCGGCGCTTCAATCCCCTTGTACTGGCCAAGGGTGACCTCGGGGTAAAGGGCGGTTTCAAAATCGATTGTAAGAGCCTTGTCGTCGCTGACGTCGTATGATGAAATTTCAGGCCGGCCGACAGTCGTCAGGTTTTCTTCCTTGACCGCGAACTCAAAGGCGCCGGGTGCGGCCGCGTCGACCGCGTCGTCATAGAAAAAATTTGCGCCGTACATACCCTCGATGACCATTCTGGACGCCTTGCCCTTGCGGAAACCGGGGACGGAAATTTTCTTCCTGTTTTTGACGTAAGCGCTGTTGACGGCTTCTTCAAATTCTTCCTTACTTAACGCGACCTGAAAATTGGCGGTGTTCTTTTCTTTCTTTTCAACGTTCCTGACGATCATCGGGTTTTCCTCCTACTGTTTGAACCGGAATAGTCCGGAATCCGGCTAAGTCGAATTCCATAGGCAGTATTGTAGCAGATGAAACACGCAATTGCAAATACTTTGTGTGAACATTTGCCCAAGTTTGGGCGGTGTTTTTCGTGAATATCGGCGCTCAGGCGAGAATTTTGAGCGGCGTAAAATCAATGTGGTCGGCGGAGACCATTCTGTACTCGACCCCCCGGAAAAGACCCTCGAAAACGTTCTGAAGGCTCTTTCCGTGAATATGTCCCGCGCAGCACATGCGCACCCCGTATTTCAGAAAAAGGTCCAGTATTTCGGCGCAGACGTAAGCGCCGTATTTCGGCGGATAATGCAGAAAGACGTATTTTGCCTTGTCTCCCGCTGCCTTCAGCGAGCTTTCCAGACGCAGCAGCTCGCGGTCCAAGATCCGCCTGTCGTGGTCCGAGCCCGTTTCCTCCTCATAAAACCAGCCGCGCGTGCCGCAGACCGCGGCGTCCCCGCCGTAAAAATAGCAGTTGTTGTTCAGGATATTAATGTCGGTGATGCCGTTTTTTGCAAAAAAGGCCATAGTCTTCGTCACCGTCGACCACCAGTAATCGTGATTTCCCTTGAGGATGATTTTTTTCCCGGGAAGCCCGCCGATAAAGCGGAAGTCCTCCTTCGCTTCCTCCAGGTCCATCCCCCAGCTCAGGTCCCCGCACAAAACGGTGATGTCCTCGGGCTCGAGACGGGAAAAGGCTGCCCGCAGCCTCTCTGTGTGATTTTCCCATTTCGGGCCGAAAATATCCATCGGCTTGTTCGTCCCAAGCGAAAGATGAAGATCGCCTATTGCGTAAAGTGCCATTTGAATTCTCCCGGATTTTTTTACAGGGCCTTGGATTTCAGTATACCGCGAATTGCCAGAATATTCAATAGAATATAGACGGCTTTTGTCAATGACTTCCGCGGGCAGTTGTGATAGAATGCTTGCGGACAGGCTTTGCAGCTGACCCGAGGTCTGCCCGGCGGATAGCCGCTTTGACAGCGTTTCGCGCTGCGAATACAGATTTTTCAATGAAGGGGGCAGTAACAGTGCCGCCTCGGGTAAGAGGTTGTACGCGCCATTATGAAAAACATTATTCTCATCGGAATGCCGGCCTCGGGCAAAAGCACGGTCGGCCTGATCCTGGCAAAACTGCTGGGCTACGACTTTATTGATACGGACATTCGGCTCTCAGTCGCGCAGGACCGCCCGCTTTCACAGATCATTGCCGAGGACGGCTTTGACCGCTTCATCGCGCTGGAGGGACAGACCGGCGAAGGGTTGAAATGCGAAAGAACCGTCGTCGCCACCGGCGGGAGCATGATTTTTTCCGACAGGGCCATGAAAGCCCTTTCCGAAAATGCCGTCGTCGTCTGGCTGGACGCGGGGCCGGACGAGCTGGCGCGCAGAATGGCCGGTACGCTTATTTCGCGGGGCGTGGCGACGCCTGTGAAGATGACAGTCGGCGAGATATACGCGGCGCGCCGGCCGCTTTACAAAAAGTACGCGAATATACGCGTATGCTGCGCGGGCTCGGCGGAACAGGCCGCGATTGCCCTACGCGAGCGGTTGATAAGCGAGCGGCTGATATAGCAGGTGCGGCCGTCCTAAACCCGAAACGCAATGTCATGTGGCTATGGAACGCTTCGCTCTTTTCGTCGTTTACATCTTCCCATGTCAATCTGAGCAGGTCGCCTATCCGCAGGGATGTGCATATGTCCAAGACAAACATACTTGACAAATACATTCTATCGCAGTAGAATGCGAACATAGATGTTCTATAGCGATAGAATCCGCTTTGAAAGGAAGCGCGCTTTATGGAATCGAAGCTATTTGACTCTGAACTTAGAATCATGGATATTCTTTGGGAAAAAGGTGACACCTCTGCAAAACGTATTGCGGAAATTTTAAAGGAACAGGTAGGTTGGAGCAAAACTACTACATACACAGTTATAAAAAAGTGTTTGGATAAAGGAATAATCGTACGAACAGAGCCGAACTTTATTTGCAGCTCATTGATAACAAAGGAACAAGCACAAGAATTTGAAGCGACGGAGCTCATTAACAAAATGTACGGCGGTGCCGCGGACCAACTTGTAGCTTCAATCCTTAGACGCAAGCAACTTTTACCCGAAGAAATAAAGCGGCTGAAACAGCTGGTAAATAATTTGGAATAGGGGTGGATTGACATGATGACATATATTCAAATGACCACCTCCGCTTCCGTCCTTATCCTGGCGATTGTTGTAATTCGATCGCTTACCATCCACAAGCTACCTAAACAAACATTTATCGCATTGTGGGCAATTGTATTGTGCCGCTTGCTGATACCGATTTCCATTCCGTCATCCTTTAGCATATATTCATTAACGAGTAGAATAGGCGGACTGGCAGAACAAACTGCAACTGCAACACTACTCGACGCCACAGCTAACATCGTTACCGGCATTCAGCAAAATTATACGGAGCAGATGCCCGCCACGACAAAAATTTTGCCCTATATAATTGTGTGGATAGTCGGTATTGTGGTCTGTGCTTCGGTTTTCCTTGTAACGCATTTCAGAGGACGGCGCGAATACAAAACTTCCCTACCGATTGACAATGAATTTTTTCATAAGTGGCTGACTGAACACAAGATAAAGCGCCGCGTTCAAATCCGACAATCAGACAAAATTTCATCGCCTCTCACATATGGATTATGGCGGCCCATGATACTGCTGCCTAAGATGATGGAGTGGACTGATGAAAGTCAATTACGCTATGTTATGACGCACGAGTATACACATATCAAGAGATTTGACAACTTGAAGCAATGGCTGCTTGCAATCACGCTATGTGTCCACTGGTTTAACCCGCTGGTATGGGTAATGTATATCTTTGCTAACCGAGATATAGAGCTTTCCTGTGACGAAAAAGTGGTGCGCACATTTGGTGAAAAACTTAAATCCTCTTATGCACTGGCACTTATCAGCATGGAGGAGAAACGAAGTGTGGTGTTAAACCCAGCATGTAACGGCTTTAGCAAAAATGCGATTGAAGAAAGGATAAACGCAATTATGAGGATAAAAAGATTTTCGTTAATTGGAATAGCACTGGCTCTCATATTGGTAGCCGGTACGATAGTTGTTTTTGCCACATCTGCCGCTCCCGCTGAAAATGAGATTATGCCACAAGACGCCATGTCGACTTGGGCGCAATATGATGAACATGGGAATTTGCTCATTTGTCATACTATTGATAAAAATGGTAAAGATGTCTATCTGGATTATGAGCCTGAAATTCCTCGTGGCAATATAAAAATCAACGGAATAGAAACACTTAGCTTTTTTAGCCAACGTATTAACTGCGTCAATGGTGCTTCTGTCGATCATAAGCGGGCAAATGGCGAGATGGCTGTATACACTGATAACGGCGGCGCATGGTCAATAAACAGTGGGCAGACAGTTACCGTTACATTCAACATAAAGGCAGTCGAATCTCACGAAAACGGGCAGGGTATAGCATTTGGATATCTAAAAGACGGAATTTACACCGAGTACACGGAATATGATTATAGGCTACAAGGCGAAACAGAAATTCCTTTTGTTGCGCCGGAAGATGGCGACTATTGTTTCTTTATGGTCAACTTCTCAAGCGATACAATCTATGTGAATAGCTGTACTGTAACCGTTTAAATTAAAATAAGAAGCGCTATATAACGCTTCCCATTTTAATTATTTCACCCTGAATCGAGAACCCGGATGCTTCGTTTATGAATCCGGGTTCTCGATTCAGTCTTTTTTACCAAGCGGCAGCTTTACCGTGAAGGTCGTTCCCGTGTCGGCGCTGCTGGTGAGCGAGACGCTTCCGCCGAGCGAATCGACCACATGCTTAACGATGGCCAGGCCGAGCCCTGTTCCGCCGGCAGCCTTGCTGCGCCCGCTGTCGACCCTGTAAAAGCGCTCAAAGACCCGTCCCTGGTGTTCCGGCGGTATCGGCTCTCCGTCGTTATGTACCCTGAGCACCGCCTGCCCCTCCCTGCCGGTGAGAGAAACGTCCACGGCGCCGCCCTCCCTGTTGTACTTGACCGCGTTGACCAGAAGATTTGATACCAGCCCGCGCAGGTCCTTTTTGTCCGCGTGTATCACCACCGGCTCGAGCTCTGTCCGGATGGCGACCCGCGCCTGCTCAGCCGGAAGGCGAAGCTCGCCGATGCTCTCGTTTACGACCTCGGAGACGTCCACGTCTTCGCTTTCACCGGAAAGCTCTCCGCTCTCCATGCGGCTGATCATGATAATGTCGTTTATCAGCAGGCTCATACGCTCCGACTCGACGCCGATTCTGGAAAGCAGCTCCTTTTTCTGCGCTTCGGAAAGCGGCAGGCCGGAGCAGAGCAGCTCCGCGCTGCCCTTGATCGCGGTAATGGGCGTTTTCAGCTCATGGCTGGCATTCGAGAAAAACTCGCGCCTGATCCTGACGGCGCCGCGGCTCTCCGTCACATCCGACATGGTGATGATAACGGCGGGGCCGTAGCCGCTGATCTCGCCCGCGTAAGTAAAAACGGTTTCGATGATTCTGCCCGCGAGCGTATAATCGAGGCTTTCGCTCCGCTTATCCTCGGCGGTCTTGTCGGTGAGATTCATGAATCCGAGCTCCCGGGTCGCGTAAAGAATGTGCTCGCCCAGAACGGCCTTGGAGCAGCCGAGATATCTGCACGCGGCGGCGTTGATGAGCAGGATGTTCTTCTTCCTGTCGAGCAGGATGAAGCCGTCCCCGACATTGTCCAGGAAAAAGCTCAGCTTATCCTTTTCCTGCTGGATCGCCGCGATATATTCCGACAGGTGCGCGGAAAGCGCATTGATCTTGATCGCCATGTCCTCGAGCTCTTCATAGCGGTAGCTCCGGGGATTCAGGCGCTTCCCCCCTTCCTTGACGCTGATAAGGCTCTCGTTCATCGCGATAATGGGCGTAATAAAGCTCGTTGAGAAACGGCCGGTCAGCACGGAGGCGACGGCGAGCGCGCCGAGGATTACGATAAGCATGGAAGGAACAATGGTCTTGATGCTGTCCCATACGCCCGAGACCTCCCGCGTGACCCGGATAAAGCTGCCGTCCGGCGCTTTGACCGCGGAGTAGACGAGCTTTTTCCCGAGCGTTTCGCTGTCTCGTACGCTGGTGCCCCGGCCGGTCAGCCCAGCCTGAATGATTTCGGGCCGGCCGGCGTGGTTCTCCATCGATCTGTAGTCGGCCCGGGAATCGCCGAGCACGACCCCGTCGGCTGAGATCACGGTCACGCGGACATTCTGCGCTTCCCGG
>JAISDV010000014.1 GCA_031264545.1 Oscillospiraceae bacterium
CCTCGAGAATGACCTCGCAGGTCACCGTTATCGGCGCCAGTATCGCCTGTTTTTTATACTCTCTCACACTTTCAAGAACTCTTTTTAACATTTCCGCTTGTTTATCCTTTCACGCCGGAAGAAAAATGAATGCAGGTTCTGACCGGATGTCTACTAACATATACTAAGATTTGCACTTCGCCTTGTCAATATCAAAAATCAGTTTGCATGTCTTTGACGAAAATGCCGCAAGTACCGGCGGCTTTTCGTTCAATTTGTGCAGCCAAAGCCCCGGACGGGTAAAATCCCGGCAAGGAAAACCGCCGGGACAAGACATACGGAGGACGGACACGATCCGCTTCAGCTTGCCGAGGAGCCCGTCTCCATCGCGCAGTCGATGGCGAGTACGACCGTGAGCGCGCTGAGCGCGTCCGCGGGGCTGGCAATATCCAGCTCGTAGCAGTCGCCCCAGGCCATCCATTTTTTATGGATCAAAGCGATGCGCCGACCGGCCAGCCGGATTTCGTAGTCGTGCGCAGAAAAGTCGCCGTCAATTTCCCAGCCGAGTCCCTCGGCAAAGTAGCGATGCGTGAAAAAGGTAAACCGCTTGACAATTTCCGCCGTCTTCCGCCCGTCGATGAAAACGTGGAAGCGGGGCATGAAGCTGAAGATCCTCTGCCGGACGCAGGCGCGTTCCGTGCCGCCCGCATCGTAGACGCGCAGCTTTTTCCCGAAAGAAAACAGCTCGCCCTCGACGAAATACCTGTCTCCGCCGGTTTCGGTTTTGACCGTGAAACGATCCCGCCACGAAAACACCTTTTGTTTGATATAAAGCTTCATAGTCCTGCCTTTCATGGTCTTTCTTCGCATCAGACGGCGAACTGGCTGTTGTAGAGCTCCGCGTAAAAACCGCCCCGCGCCAAAAGCACCTCGTGTTTTCCCTGCTCAATGATCCCGCCGTTGTTCATCACGAGGATCATATCGGCCCCGCGAATAGTGGAGAGCCTGTGCGCCGCGATAAAACTCGTCCGGCCCCGCATTAGCCGCGAAAACGCCGCCTGAATCTTCAGCTCCGTGCACGTATCAACCGACGAGGTCGCCTCGTCAAGGATGAGCATAGGCGGCAGGCAGAGCATCACGCGGGCAATGCAGAGCAGCTGTCTCTGGCCCTGTGACAGGCTGCCGCCGTCCTCGCCGATGGGCGTGTCGTAACCCTCCGGCAGACGCATGATGAAGCTGTGCGCATGCGCGGCTCCGGCTGCGGCGATGATCTCCGCGTCTGTCGCATCCGGCTTTCCCAAGGCGATATTTTCCCGGACGGTGCCGGCCTTGAGCCAGGTCTCCTGCAAAACCATGCCGTACCCGCCGCGCAAGCTCCGGCGTGTCACATCCCGGATGTCCGTTCCCTCGACCCGGATGCTGCCGCCCGCAACATCGTAGAAGCGCATGAGGAGGTTTATGACCGTGGTCTTTCCGCAGCCGGTCGGCCCGACAAGCGCGATACGCTGGCCGGGCCTGACCTGCAGGCTCAGATCACGGATCAGCTTTTTTCCGGGCGAATAAGAGAATTCAACGCCATCCAGTTCAACATGTCCTGAGATATTTTCGAGAACGGCAGCGTTCGCCGCATCCGGAGACTCCGGCGTCTCGTCGATCAGCGCAAAAATCCGCGCCGCACAGGCGAGCGCGTTCTGCAGCTCGGTTATAACGCCGGAAATTTCGTTGAAGGGCTTGGCATACTGACTGGCATAGCTGAGAAAGACCGCGAGCCGGCCAACGGAGAAAAAGCCGCCGGTGGCGACGCTGGTCAGAGCGCCCGCGAGACCGACTCCGGCATAAACGAGGCTGTTGACAAAGCGCGTAACCGGGTTCGCGATGGATGAGAAAAACAGAGCGCTCACGGAGCATTTCTCGAGACGCGCGTTGATCTCATCGAAATATTCGAGCGCCTTCTCCTCGCGGGAAAAGGCCTGAATGACCTTCTCATTTTCGAGCATTTCGTCCACCAGCGCCGTCTGCTCGGCGCGGATCTCGGCTTGCTCGCGGAAGAGGCTGTATGTCCTGCGCGCGATGAAGCGCGCCGCCAGCAGGGAAACGGGCGTCAGCAGGACGACGACGAGCGCGATCCGCCAGCTGATGGCGAGCATGAACGCCAGCGTACCCAGGATCGTCACAACACCGGTAAAAAGCTGCGTGAAGCCCAGCAGCAGTCCATCCGCGAACTGATCGGCATCGGCGATAACGCGGTTGACGATCTCGCCGTGCGCGTGACCGTCGAGGTATTTGAGCGGCAATACTGCAATTTTCCGAACGGCCTCATTGCGCACATCGCGAATCACCTGGAAGGTCACGCGGTTATTGACCACGTTCATGACCCATTGCATCAGCGCCGCCGTGCCCGCGGCGATACCCATGCGTACAAGCTTGTCAAGAACACCCGGAAAATCCACCGTTCCCTTTCCGATAATCAGATCGACCGCGCCGCCGACCAGTATCGGCACATACAAGGTCAGGGCAGAGGAAGCCACGGCGAACAGGAGCGACAATGCCAGCAGCGGCCAGCAGCGCCGCAGCCGGAGCAGTACCTTCCCAAGCGTGCTTTTTTCTTTTTTCACGATTTTATTTCCCGGCGTCATCGGGCGGATCCTCCTTCCCGAGCTGCGATTGGCAGATTTCACGGTAGACCTCGCAGCGCTCGAGCAGCGCCTGCGCCGTGCCGACGCCGGCGAGTCTGCCGTCGTCGAGGACGATAATGCGGTCGGCGTGCCGGAGAGCGGAGACGCGCTGAGACACGATAAAAACCGTGGGGCTGCCCGCCATCCCGCGTATCGCCTTCCGCAGCGCCGCGTCCGTCGCGAAATCCAGCGCGGAGGCGCTGTCGTCCAAGATAAGGATTTCAGGGACTCTCACCAGCGCGCGGGCGACGGTGAGGCGCTGGATCTGTCCGCCGGAGAGGTTGCGCCCGTCCTGCTCGATGGAAAAGCCGAGCCCACCCCTGCTCTCCGCCACATCCTTAGCCTGGGCGGCGGTGAGCGCCGCCCAGATCTCCGCGTCCGTCGCGTCCGGCTTACCCCACCGCAGGTTCTCGCGTATCGTGCCTTTGAAGAGCGCGGCCTTCTGCGGGACAAAGCCGATTTTCGCTCTGAGCGCCCCGACCGGGTAATCCTTGACGTTCACGCCGCAGACGCGCACCTCGCCTTCGCTCGCGTCATAAAAACGGGGAATCAGGCTGACCAACGAGGATTTGCCGGAGCCTGTCCCGCCGATGATGCCGATCGTCTCTCCGCACCTGACAGAGAAATCTATATCGGTCAGGGCATTTTCTCCGGCGTTTTCATAGCGGAGGCTCGCATGCCGAAACACCACCGCAAGACCTGCGTTTTCTGGCGGCGGCGCGAACCCGGCTGTCCCGAGATCGGGGGAAATTTCAAAAACGGCCTGTATTCGGTTGCCGCAGGCGACAGATTTGGTCAGCGTGATGGTGTAGTCGGCAAGCTTGATCAGCTCAGTAAGTATCTGGGACATGTAGCCATACAGGGCGACCACAGCCCCCTGAGTGAGCGCACCCGTCCAGACCCTGACCGCGCCGATTTGAACAAGAAAGACGACCGCCAGATTAACAATGACATAAGTGACGGGGTTGAGAAGGGCCGATATGCGCCCGACGCGCTTTTGCATCCTTGTCAGTTCGTTGTTCCGGCCTTCAAAAACAGCGGCCTGCTCAGTCTCCTTGCGGAAAGCGCGGATAACGCGCGCGCCGCTCAGGCTTTCGCGCGTCAGGCCAAGCACCTGGTCGAGCCTCGCCTGAACCTTTTTATACAGTGGGACGCACAGGAGCATGATGGCAAAAACCACGGTCAGGAGCACGGGAACGGCCGCGGCGAAAACAAGCGCCGCCTCGGCGTCGACAGTAAAGGCCATAAGGATTGCGCCGAAAACCACGAAGGGGGAGCGCAGCAGCAGCCGCAGGGTCAGGTTCGCGCCGACCTGGAGCTGGTTCATGTCGCTCGTCATCCGCGTGACCAGGGTAGACGTACCGAGCCTGTCCATCTGGGCGAAGGAGAGGCGCTGGATGTGCGCGAAAAGCGCGTGCTTGAGCTTTTTCACGAAGCCTGCGGAGGCTTTTGCGGCGAAATACTGCGCGGTGACTGAGCACACGAGCCCTACGATGCCCAAGCCGGCGAGTGCAAGGCACATGCGGAGGATATAGGCGCTGTCCGCCTTGGCGATGCCGCGGTCGATGACCGCCGCCATCATTAACGGAACGAGCAGCTCAAAGCCGGCCTCCAGCAGCTTGAACAAGGGGCCGAGCAGGGTCTCCTTTTTATAAGCTTTTAAATAGACCAGCAGCTTTTTCAAAACGCTCTCCGAAGCTTGTGTAAAAATAGTTTCAAAGCGCATGAGCGCACTGCGTGCGCACGCGCTTTGATTGTATGCCGCGACGCGGAACGCGCCGCAGGGCTGCTTCAGCAGTCAATCCAGCGTTTGCGCGTATGAAGCGTATTTTTCCAGCCTCTCGGCGCAGTCCCGCCCGTCGTTTCCGCTTACAAGAATATAAATCTTAATTTTCGGCTCCGTCCCGGAGGGGCGGATAATGAAAGCGGTGCCGTCCTCGAGCTCAAAGTACAGCACATCGGAGCCCGAAATTGGTGTTTTGTCAACGGCGCCGAGGCCGGGCACAATGATTTTCCCGTTTGCGTAGTCCCTTTCGCGGAGCACTTTCACACCGCCGATTTCCGCCGGGGGCGTTTCCCGCAGCCGCTGCATGAGTCCGCGCATCTTTTCCAGCCCATCGATACCGGGCATGACGCGGTTGAGCGTTTTCTCCGCAAACCAGCCGTATTGTTCATAGAGCGCCTCGAGCGCCTGAAGCAGGGTCATGCCCTGTCCGCGGTAATAGGCGGCCATTTCCGCAAGAAGCATGGAGGCTGTGACGGCATCCTTGTCACGCACGTAATCGCCGATCATGTAGCCGTAGCTCTCCTCATAGGCCATGATGTAGCGATAGCTTCCGCTCACCTCATATTCGGCGACCTTTTCAGCCATAAACTTGAAGCCGGTGAAGGTGTCGTCGATATGTACGCCGTTGCGCTGGGCGACCTCGCGCGCCATCTCGGTCGTGACGATGGTTTTGATCACGGCCGCGTTTTCCGGAAGCGTGCCGGCCCTGCGTCTTGCCGTGATAATATAATCCATCAGCAGCACGCCGGTCTGGTTGCCGGAAACCGTTACGAATTCGCCGGCGCTGTCGCGTACCATGATGCCGACCCTGTCCGAATCCGGATCGGTGCCGATAATGAGGTCGCAGTCCTCGCGCTCTGCCAGCTCAACCGCCAGCCGGAAGCCGGCCGGTTCCTCGGGATTTGGGCTTTTGACTGTCGGGAAGCTGCCGTCGATCACCATCTGCTGGAGAACGGGAAGCAGATGCTTGATCCCCAGACGGCGCAACGCCTCAGGCACAAGCTTGTAACCCGCGCCGTGGAAAGGGGTATAGACGATTTTGAAGCCGTCCGCCACTGTCGCAACGGCTTCGCGGTCGATGGCCTGCGCGAGCACGTTTTCCAGAAAGGCCTCGTCCGTCTCCGGACCGATGGTGGTAATCAGGCCCTCCTCGACCGCCTGAGAAAAGGCCGCGCGCCTGATACCCGTGAAAATATCGATTTTTGCCATGGCGTCGGCGATAGCCTGGGCATGCTTCGGCGGCAGCTGCGCGCCGTCCGCCCAATAGACCTTGTAACCGTTGTATTCACGGGGATTGTGGCTTGCCGTGACGTTGATCCCCGCGATCGCGCCATAGCGCCGTATGGCGAAGCTCAGCTCAGGCGTCGGACGCAGACTGTCGAAAACGCGGGAGGGTATGCCGTTTGCGGCCATGACCTCGGCGGCGGTTTTGGCAAAGGCCTCGCTGTTTTCCCGGCAGTCATAGCAGATAACGACGCCGCTGCGCATGGCCTCCCCGCCCTGCGCGCATATGACGGAGGCAAAGGCCTGCGTGACATGCCGGACAACGTGCCTGTTCATGCGGTTGAGCCCCACACCCATAACGCCGCGCAGTCCCGCCGTACCGAATTCGAGCGGCGCGAAAAAGCGGCTTTTGATCTCATTTTCATCGTTGCCAACCTCGTCCAGCTCCCGCCATTCGCTCTCCGACAGGGCGGGGCTGTCCATCCAGCGGCGGTATTCATCCATGTAGTTCATCATCTGACATTCCTCCGATAAGCGCGGCGGCCTCGTCCAGTCTGGATGCCGGAACATAGATATCCGCGCCTTCTCCGCTCATACCCAGCACAACGAGACCGAAGCCGCCGTTCGCGGGGTAGCGCCTGACGGACGGGATGTCGTATGCCGACAGCAGGCCGATCAGCATTTCGTCTTCCATATCAACGGACGTGCAGTGCTTAAGAAAAGCCGGCGCCTCCGGCTTCTCGTCCTGCTTCGGCCACGCTTCCAAAAGCCGGCCGGGAAGCGAACGGTACCACTGCGGAGGGGTATCGGGGACGGAGGCAGCGTTTGCGCGCCTGCGCTTAAATAGCGACATGTGTATTCTCCTTAGAAAGTGTTCCGGGTCACTTATGATATTTCCCGCCTTCAAGAATCATTATACCTCTGTAAATTTGTTCCGCAAGCATGACCCGCGCGAGATGGTGCGGGAAAGTCATTGCGGACATGGAAAGACACAGATCGGCCTTTGTTTTCAGGCCGGTATCCAGTCCAAAGGAAGAGCCGATGAGAAAGCATATCCTGCTGTTTCCGGTATTCGCGCATTTCTGGAAAAATCCCGCGAGATCTTCACTTGAAAGCCGCTCTCCCTCGATACATAGGGCGATGAGGCGCGCGCCGGCCGGAATACGCCGTGCGATCTCCGCGGCCTCATGCCGGAGGCCCGCCTCGATCTCGGCGGGAGAGGGCGCTCGCGGCAACCTGGCCTCGGGCACCTCCGAAAACGCGAAGCTGCAGCAGGCCTTCAGGCGCTTGCCGTATTCGGAAAAGGCCGCGATGTAGTGCGGCTCCCGCATGCGCCCCGCACAGATCAGGCTTATGTTCAGCATGGCACTTTTGCCCATGGAGAAACATGGAGCGGCTCCTTTTCCGGCGCGACCTCGAGAACCGGCATCCCGCCTGTGTCCGCGCCCTGCCGAGAAAGCGCATCCAAAATAGCGCTTCTCGCGAGCGCGGGACGGTTGTTTTCCCGGCTCAGATGTGCAAGCACGAGCGTCTTCGTTCCGTTTCTGTAAAGCTCGCAGGCGAGCGCGCCGCAGGCCGTATTTGAAAGATGCCCGTTGTCCGAGAGTATGCGGCGCTTGAGGTAAACGGGGTAGGGACCGGCGCGGAGCATATCGAGGTCGTGGTTTGCCTCGATCACTGCCGTGTCGACGCCGCGCAGACCCTCGCGTATTTCGTCCGTCACATGGCCGAAGTCCGTACAGAAGCCGAGACTGCCGCTGCCCTGAAGCCGGTAGCCGACGCTTTCCGGCGTGTCGTGCGGCGTACGAAAGGGAAGGACGCGCAACGTACCGACACGGTGATCCTGCCCGGGCGGCAGGACCGTGATATAATCGTCGACCCCCGCAATCGACCAACTGAGATGATTGGCCACAGTGCGGGGGGCAAAAATCGGTATTTCGTGGTTTTTGAGCAGCGCCGCAAGCCCGCAGACATGATCCGTGTGCTCATGCGTAATGAGGATACCTGAAAGCTGCCCCGGGCTCAGACCCAGGCCGCGGAGCGCCGTGACTATCCGCCTGGCGGAGATGCCGGCGTCTATCAGCACTGCGGTGCCGCTGTCCCGCACAAGCGCGCAGTTTCCGCCTGAGCCGCTTGCTATGGTGATGATATGCATCGGCTGTTTCCTTTCAAGAAAGCTCAGACCACCGCGGAGCTGTATGCGTCCGATTCGGAGATACAGCGGATGTCGGCCCCCAGGCTTTGCAGCTTGCCGACAAGATCCTGATAACCGCGTTCGATATAGGAGACCTCCTCGACGACCGTCTCGCCCCGCGCGCAGAGGCCGGCGATGACGACCGCAGCACCCGCGCGCAGGTCGCAGGCGACGACGGGCGCGCCGGTGAGATAGGGAACGCCCTCGATAACGGCGGTTTTGCCGTCCACCTGTACCTCGGCGCCCATTTTTTTAAGCTCGGAAATATATTTGTAACGATTATCCCAAACGCCCTCCGTGACGACGCTTGTCCCCTCAGCGAGACAGAGTACGGCACAGATCTGAGGCTGCATATCCGTGGGAAAACCGGGATAAGGCTGGGTTTTGACATTTGCGCGCAGAAGCCTGCCCGTGTGCCGGACGACTACGGCGTCCGGATATTCGTCGACCTCGACGCCCATCTCGCGCAGCTTCGCGCTGATGCAGTCCAGATGCTTCGGTATCACGTTTTTGATCGTGACCTTGCCACCCGCGGCGGCGGCCGCCGCCATGTAAGTCCCGGCCTCGATCTGGTCCGGAATAATGGTGTATGTTCCGCCGTGGAGCTTGTCAACGCCGTTTATCCGGATCGTGTCGGTCCCGGCGCCGCGGACATCCGCGCCCATAGAGTTGAGGAAGTTCGCCAGATCCACGATGTGCGGCTCTCTCGCGGCGTTTTCAACGGTCGTCCTCCCGCGCGCCTTCGCGGCGGCGATCATAATGTTCATAGTCGCGCCGACGGAGATCTTATCCAGATAGATCTTACTTCCGATGAGGCCGCTCTCAGCGGCCGAGGCGTAGACAAAGCCGCCTCGGACCTCGATCTGCGCGCCGAGCGCAGTTAGGCCCTTGATGTGCTGGTCAATGGGGCGCACGCCGAAATTGCAGCCGCCGGGCATCGTGGTCTTTGCTGAACCGAAGCGTCCGAGCATCGCGCCGATCAGGTAGTAGGAGGCGCGGATCTTGCGCATCAGGTCATAGGGCGCGCCTTCCCCGCGGACGCTTGTACAGTCGATCTCAACCGTGCTTTTGTTGACGGCGCGGACCCTGGCGCCCATTTCACTGAGGATAGTGAGCAGCATACCGGCATCGCTTATCTCCGGGATATTCTCGATCCTGCATACGCCCTCGACCATAAGCGCGGCGGGAATAATAGCAACGGCGGCGTTTTTTGCCCCGCTGATTTCAAGCTCACCATAAAGAGGACGGCCGCCCCTGATAACGTATTTATCCAAAAATACACCTTCCCGTAACGAGAAAATACCGCACATTTATATCACGTTCGTATCATGTATGATACCCGACGTGAGAGATATTAGCCACAAAAAAGACCTGATATCATTCTCCCAGGCAGATTCTACCTTGGCCAAGCTCATTTTGCCATGAATTATAACACAATGATTACAAAAACACAACAAAAAATAAATATGAGGAGTGGAAGCGTTGACCGCGGAAAATCCGGCGGTCTTGAAGGGCATAAAGCGCTGCCCAGGTTGTGGGCTGCGAACTGACGCGGCTAGATAAGCGACGCCGCGACAAGCTTTTTGGCGTAGTCCGTTTTCGGCACGCTGAACACCGCTTCCGGCGTGCCCTGTTCGATGAGGCGTCCCTCGTGCATGACCATCACGCGGTCGCTCATCCGGCGGATCACGTTCAGGTCGTGCGAAATGAAGAGGGAGCTCAGGTCGAATTCCTTCCGCAGCTGCAGGAGCAGCTCGAGGATCTGCGCCTGGATCGTCACATCCAGCGCGGAA
>JAISDV010000062.1 GCA_031264545.1 Oscillospiraceae bacterium
GAACCCCATGATCAAGATGGCTAAAGGCTTCACGCTCGGCAAGATCGCTAAGACTCCCGCTGCGAAGATCCCCGAGGCAAAGATCGTTGAGTTCATTGACGCCTGCAACGCTAAGGGTGTTGGCTGAGCATTAACTGCGCGATAAGTTTTCCTGTCCTTTCCGTCTCACCGTCAGGGGATCGAAAGCGTGGCTATGGAAAGCTTGATTTCGTTTTATGGCAGCACGTCGGAAAGCTCCGGCGTGCTGTTTTCTGCGCTTTTCGGGCGGCGGAGACGGAAAAAAGGATTTTGGAAAAAGGATTTTCGAAAGGTTCTTGACAAATCTCCGCGGCGGCGATACTGTTGTTACAGTGTGCTAGGCAACTAATAAACGCTATCTAAACCAAAAGAAAGGCAGTGAGGATTTGGCTTGGCAGTTTTCCAATGACAGGCCCATCTATTTGCAGGTATCCGATCAGATCGTTTCCGGTATACTGGCGGGTCCCTTCAGAAAGGGCGAGAAGCTGCCCAGTGTCCGGGAGCTTGCGGTGCTCGCCGCTGTGAATCCGAATACTGTGCAGAGGGCGCTTTCCGAGCTGGAGAGCCTTGGCCTGATCGAAACTCAGCGCAATACGGGGAAGTACGTCACACAGGAGGAGGGCCTTATTGAGATGGCAAAACAAAAGCGCGGCGCGCTGCTTGCGGCGGAATTTTTGAAAAATATGACCGCGCTGGGCTATACGGGCGAACAGGCGATAGACCTGCTGCGGCAGACGAAAGGAGAGGAGGGGAAGGCCAATGAACGGACCGGCGTTTGAGTGCAGGGGGCTGACGAAATATTTTGCGCGGAATCCGGCCCTGCTGGACATCAATATCACCTTGCCCGCGGGAAAGATCATCGGCCTGCTAGGGCCGAACGGAAGCGGCAAAACGACGCTGATCAAGCTGGCCTGCGGCCTTCTCACGCCGACAGAGGGCCGGATAAGGGTGTGCGGGCATGAACCGGGGATCGAGAGCAAGGCGCTGGTTTCCTACCTGCCGGAGCGCACTTATCTGCCTGAGTGGATGACCGCGATCGACTGCCTGCGCTATTTCCGGGATTTCTACGCGGATTTCGATTACGCAAGAGCGGTTTCTATGCTCCAGAGCCTCCAGGTTCCGGCTGACGCCGTGATGAAAACGCTTTCAAAGGGGACGAAGGAGAAGGTGCAGCTCGTACTTGTGATGTCGCGGCGCGCCAGACTCTATCTGCTTGACGAGCCTATCGGCGGCGTCGATCCCGCAGCGCGCGAATACATCCTGGAGACGATACTGAAAAATTACAGCGAGGACTCGACCGTGCTGATCTCGACCCACCTGATCGCCGACGTTGAAAAGGTGCTGGACGAATTCATTTTCCTACAGAACGGCCAGCTTGTCTCCTATGCGTCCACCGACAGCCTGCGCGAGGATCTCGGCAAGTCGATAGATCAGTACTTCAGGGAGGTATTCAGATGCTGAGCAAGCTGATTAAACATGATTTCCGCGCGCTGAGCCGCGTGCTGCTGCCGACGCAGCTTGCGATCCTGGCCGCGGCCATACTGGCGACCGCGGGCTTTGCCGTCAACCTCCGGGGCAGTTCGTCCGGCCTGCCGGGGGAGGGGTTTGCCGGGCTCATCCGGATGATAGCCTCCGTTCTGAGTGCGGTTATGCTGATCGCCGTCATAGCCGCTTCGATCCTTATCGCCTTTATCATTTTCCAGCGCTTCTATAAAAACCTGATGAGTGACGAGGGCTATCTGACCTTTACGCTGCCCGTGACCACTGCAGAGCTCCTCTGGTCGAAGCTGATCACGGCTGTGCTTTGGACGGCCATCAGCAGCGTTGTACTTATTATCTGCGTCAATATATTCATTCTCTTCGGCACCGGCCGCGGGTTCGTCAATCTGGACGCTTACAGGGCGCTTTTCAGGTTTTTCGGGGAGGCCGGCCGGCTGATCGGCGCGAGGCTCCTTCTGCCGGTTGCCGAGCTGCTGCTGTTTGCCCTCGTTGCGACCCTCTTCGGGATCCTCCACGTGTATCTGGCGCTGATTATCGGCGGTGTGGTTGCGCATAAGCGCAAGCTTCTCGCGGGGATCGGCTTTTACTTCGCCATCAATATCGGCGTGAGCGTCCTGTCGACCGCCGTGCAGGCTTTTACGGCGAACGGGCTTGTAAACGAGCTTGTGAATATGCTGAATGAGCTTACACGGCGCGGGTGGAGCGAAAGGACTACGCTGGGCGTTTACAATTATGTCGTCAATGCGGTCCAGCCTTATTTCTGGTCCCAGCTCGCTTTCCAGACAGCGGTCGGCGCGGGCTTTTTCCTGCTCAGCCGCTATCTGCTCAGGAGCAAACTCAATCTTGAATAACGTGGAAGCTTAAAAAACACAAACGCGTGCGATAACTCGTGGAAAGGGGATTGTTTATGCCGGATACGGGCAGAAGCGTCATGCTTTTTGAGGGGCGAAAGGCAAGGTATAAACCGCATATTATTTTGCAGATACTGATCTTTATGTTGGTGATGCTGGTGTCGCAGCTGGCTGCCGGCATGCTGGCCGGCGTGCCGATCGGTATTGCGCTGGCCGGCGGCGGCGTTGAGACCGCCATGTCCGGCGGTATGCAGAGCTATCTGGATTATGCACTGGACTTGATGAATAATTTGCCCGAGTGGTTCTCGCTGGTGTCTCTGTTCCTGACGGCGGCGACGACCTTGCTTGTGCTTGTCTATTGCCGGAAGCTCGAGAGCAGGTCTTACGCTTCTCTGGGTCTGACCCGCAGGGGCTTTGTGAAAAATTACGGGATCGGTTTTCTCGTCGGAGCCGTGATGATCAGCGCAGCGGCCGGCCTTTCGGTCCTGCTCGGCGGCACAGAGCTCAGGGGCCTGAACGGCGGCGTGTCTTATCTGTTCATTGCGCTCTATTTCGCCGGTTTCCTCGTTCAGGGTATGAGCGAGGAGGTCTCCTTTCGGGGCTACCTCATGGTCTCCTGTGCGAATAAGGTGCGCGCGGCGGCTGCGGTGGGCATCAGCTCCGTCATCTTTGCCATGTTCCACCTTGCCAATTCCGGTATCAGCCCGCTCGCGTTTGTGAACCTGGCGCTTTTTGGCGTATTCGCGGCGCTCTATGTCCTGCGCACGGACGATCTCTGGGGCGCCTGCGCGATACATTCGGCGTGGAACTTTTTTCAGGGAAATATTTTCGGTATCTCCGTCAGCGGCGCAGGCGTCCGCAGTGCGCTTTTCGGCACGCGCGCGATTTCCGGGCGCGAGCTGATTTCCGGCGGCACTTTCGGCATTGAGGGCGGACTGTGCGCGACCGCCGT
>JAISDV010000102.1 GCA_031264545.1 Oscillospiraceae bacterium
GTTTGCGCCCGATGTCCCGATTATACGGCAGGATATTGCGGTGATCCTGGAGCGGTATATGAGTTGGGCGAATATCCAGCTCCCCGTGACGGCGGAATACCGCACATTCGCCGACGAGGACGAGATCGGCGGCTACGCCAAAAACGCCGTACAGCTCATGAACAAGCTTGGCGTTATAAACGGCAGGGGCGAAAGGAACGGGCAAGTCGTCATCGACCCCACAGCTATGGCAACCCGCGCCGAGGTCGCGGCCATCCTGCACAGGTTTTAACGGCGGTGAACGGGTAGTTTAAAAAATAAAAGCTTCGGCACAAGAACAGACGCGGGCAGCAAAAATGATATGCCGCCCTCAGATAGGACAGTGAAACAAAAAACACTGTTGTATCTGGGGGCGGCATATCAGACCGCCCGCCTTTGCACCCTCGTTTATTTATTCTCTTTGCTCAGTCCGCGCACTTGCAACAAAAGCGGCCGAGCCGAGTCAAGCACAGCGCAGACACCCGAACGGGAAGCCGTCGTCAATCTTTCCTGCCCATGAGCTTGGACAACTCCTCGAAGAAGGTGTTCACGTCCTTGAACTGGCGGTAAACCGACGCGAAACGGACATAGGCCACCTCGTCGACGCTTTTGAGCCGCTGCATGACCATCTCGCCGATCCCGGTCGTCGTGACCTCGCGCTCGAGGGAATTCTGGAGCTCCTGCTCGACCTCATCCGATATTTTTTCAAGCGCCTGGAGCGGAACCGGGCGCTTTTCGCAGGCCCGGAGCATCCCGTTCATGACCTTGATCTTGTCAAAGGTCTGTCGGCTGCCGTCCCGCTTGACCACAACCAGCGGCAAACGCTCCATGATCTCGTAGGTCGTGAAGCGTTTCTGGCAGGCCAGGCATTCCCTGCGCCGGCGTATCGTCGCGCCCTCCTCGGCAGGGCGCGAATCAATGACTTTGCTTTCGGCATAGCCGCAAAAGGGACATCTCATAACAGCTCTCCTCAACTGGCGTTTCGTTTATCCTGATCCGTTTTCAAGAAATCTCTATCGGGGATATTTTAGCACACTTGGCGCCCGTATGCCACACATATTTGCGTATCCGGCGTTTTGCGCTTTAACCGCCCCGGGACTTGATAAGCCTCTACGGCAGTTCTTCCCGGGCAGCGCCGGCGGCCAGGCGGCAAAGCTCGTCGCGGCTCAGCAGCAGGTTGAGCACCTCCAGCATGGCGTTCGGTGAAAGCGCCGAGGGCAGGTCCAGGCTTTTCAGAAGCCTCCGCCGCTTTTCCCGGCTGCCCTTTCCGCCGGAAAGCCCGAGCGCGTACAGGTCGGCCTTGGTGATCGGTTCCGCCTCCGCCGCGCTGTCCGCCGCCTCCCCGCAGGCGGCGCCCGCGTTTTTCAGCGCGGTCAGGATCGTCGCGGGGTCCATACCCTCGACCCCGAGCTTTCCCGCCCTGGAGGGGGCGCTTTTGCGGCGCTCCTTGCCCGCAATCTCCGGGATATACGCGTGCTTGACGTACCTTGGGTCGATCGCGCCCTTCAGGAAATTCCGAATGACAAAGCCCGCGCCGTCGCTGTCGGTCAGTACGATCAGCCCCCGCTTTTCCGCAAGGCGGCGAAAGAGCGCGAGCTTTTCTCTGTCCGAAAAAATGCCGAAGCCCCCCGTCTCGACGATGGTGCCGTCGACGATCTGACTCAGCGTATTTTTGTCGTAGCGACCCTCAACGACGATGACCTCACGAAGCTTGAGCATAACAGTCCTCCGGCCCGGTACCGCCCGTACCCGGAAAAAATACAGGCACGGCGGTTTGATTGCATACTGTCAGCCGCCGGCCGCGAGGCGGAGCAGCAGCTCCTTGAGGATCGTCTCGTCGTCCTCGGAAGCGCTTTTCATCCTGTAGTCGCTTTCCGCGCAGAGCGCGACGGCTTTTTTCAGCCCGTCCTTCGTGAAGCCCGCGGCGGCTTTCAAGAGCTTGTCCGCCAGAAAGGGATAGCTGATCCCGTGGCTTTCCATCACAAACTCCCGGCCGAGGCCGTTATCCAGGGCGATCCGCGCGGTATAGAGCCTGCGCAGCTGGAAGCCGATCATCGCGAGCGTTTTGATCGGATGCTCGCCGGACGCTAAAAGCTCGGCCAGCAGCGCGGCAGCCTTGTCGAAATTCCGTTCGGACAGCCTGTCCGTCATCTCAAAAACGCTTGCCTCCGGTATGCGGGAAGCGGCGTTTTCAATATCCTCCGCCGTCACGCGCCCGCCCTTCGCATAGCCCGCGATTTTCTCGATCTCTGGGATCAGCCGAAGCATCAGCTCGCCCGAAACGAATATCAGCCTTTCGCACTCGGCGCGGCCGATCTGCTTGCCGAGCGCGGAAAAACGCCGCGTGATCCAGGCGATCAGCAGGCCCTGCGGCTGGGTCGTGAATTCGATCGCCTTTCCGAGTTTTTTGACGCGCTTGACGGTGGAAAGCCTGCCGTCCGGGTCGGCGCCCGGCGGCATGAGCAGGACGAGCGTGGCATATTCCGGGATGTCGGAGACGATACTTTTAAAGCGCTCCGCGTCGTCCTCCTTCAAAGCGTTGAGCTCGAAATCCCGCAGCTCGATGAGCGTCCGCTCTCCCATGAACGGGACGGAATCCACGGCCTCCGCGAGCCTTTGCATCGTAAGCCCGGCGCCGCCCAGCCTGTGATGGTTGAATTCCGTATCGCCCGCCGCGAGGCATTGTCTTTTTATCTCGTCGAAAAAGCTCGCGCGCAGATAAGCCTCCGCGCCCCAGAGCAGATAAAGCCTGCCCGGCCCTTTTTCCTTCAGCTCACGCAAAACGGCGCCGTAATCGGTTTTTTGCGCATTCCCGCCGAATTTCGCCATCTCCGCGCCCTCCCTCAATAGCGGATACTGAAAGTGACCGTGCCGCTCAGGTCCGTCCTGTAGACCGTCATCCCCGCCTCCGCAAAGCGGGAGAGCGCCTCCTCCGTCGGATGTCCGTAGCTGTTGTAGCCACAGGAGACAAGGGCATATTCCGCCCGAAGCGCCCGCAAAAGCTCGGACGAGCTCGCGTACTTCGAGCCGTGGTGTCCCGCGACGAACAGCTCGGCGTCGGGCAGCTTGTGTGCAGCCAGGTATTCCGCTTCCTCGGAAATGTCGGCGTCCCCGGTGATCAGCGCGTCGAAATTCCCCAGGCTTGCGAGGAAAATCAGCGAGGGCTCGCCCCGGCCGAGGGTGCTGGACACCGCAAGGCTCAGATCACCGGCTTCGATCTCTGCGCTTTCCTGGATGATGTAAACCTCCGTGTCCAGTTTCTCCGCCAGCCGCAGGATCTTGTCCCGCCATGCCTTGTCCAGCGAGCCGCCGGGGATCACCAGCTTTTCCACTTCGACCCGGCTCATGAGCCGCGTGACGCCGTTAACGTGGTCGCTGTCAAAATGCGTCAGCATGAGCAGGCCGATGCTGCGCCTCCCTCTGCCGAGCAGGAAACCCGCAACGGTTTCCCCGGCGTTCGTGTTCTTGCCCTTGCCGCCGCAGTCGATCACGGCGGTCGTGTCCCCGGCCATGATGACAAGGCTTTGCCCCTGTCCGATGTCCACGGCGCTGATACTGCCCGTACCCGCTTCCACGGGGGCCTCGAGCGTCAGGATCACGCAGCAGAGGGCGATAACGGACAGGCAGACCGGCAGGACGGGACGGAAGCCCTCCCTGCGCGGGAAAAGGCAGCAGAGCAGGAACACGATATAAACCAGGGCCAGCCACCAGGCGAAGAGATTACCCTGCGTATAAACCGCGGCATAAGGGACCGCGGAAGCCAGCTTTACGGCGGTCATCATGTACCGGAGGAGTACGCTTGTCAATACGCCGCAGATCCGCCCGAGCGGCAACCAGACAAAGCCCGCGAAGCAGCTGACGAAGCCGCCGATGAAGCAGGCCGATACCGCCCAGAAAATGAGGATATTCACCAGTATTCCGATCAGGGAGACGTAGCCGAAATACAGGACCGTAATCGGAACGGTAAAAATGATCGCGCCGACCGTCGCGGCAAAGCTGGCGCAGATACCCTCGGGCAGCGCTTTGAGCGCGCGCCGCGCGAGGCTTTGCGCGCCTTTGACTGCCGGAAGGGCCGACCGCAGCCCCGCCGAAAGCGGCTGATATATCCGGGGCGTGACGAAGATCATCCCGAGCATCGCCGCGAAGGAGAGCTGAAGATTGACGGACGCGCAGGACGCCGGGTTCAGCAGCAAAAGCACGGCGAGAATCGCCGCCAGTGCGGTCAGGCCGTCGTTCTCCCTTTTGAACAGCGGCGCCATGAGCACCGTGCTGACCATGAAGGCCGCGCGCACGACTGAGGGGATCGCCCCGGCAAAAGGCACGAAAAGCCAGACGACGGGCAGGCCGACGAGAGAAACAAGCCGCTTTTTCCGAACAATGAGGCTGATGAAGCCGACGAGGAAAGCGACATTCATGCCCGAAACCGCGACGACATGGAGCACCCCCGCCTCCGACATGGCGGCATAGAGCGCCGGGTCCTCATAGAGCAGCTTGGTATCTCCGGTGAGCAGCGCCGTCATCAGTGGCGCGGTATCCTCCGGAAACGCGCCGAGCACCAGCGCCTTCAGGCCCCTGGCAAGAGTCTTTGGCGCGTAGATGAATGAGACCGGGCTCTTTCCCAGAAGCTCCGGCGCGCTTTTCAGATAGCAGATGAGGTAAACGCCCTCGGCGTTGCTGCCCGAGAAGGACGCGCCGTAGCGCTCATCAGCGGTTTTCAGCCTTGCCGCCGCCCGCACGCGGTCGCCCGGCTCCAGCGCGTCCAGCTCGTCGCCGAAGGAATAGAGCAGCGCGTCCAGCTTAGGGGCGCTGTCCCCGGTCAGCCTGACCCGCACGGTCGTCTGGCTTTCATACAGCTCCGGATAATCCGTCACCCGCGCCTCTATGCTCAGCTCCGCGCCGGAAATTTCCCGCGCGGGCAGCGTCTTCAGCTCATAGGACAGCCGCGCCGCACAGAAGCCGTTCGCCGCGGAGAGAAGGACAAGCAGGATCGCCGTCCGTCTTTCCGCCCTGAAAAACAGGGCGGAAAGCGAGAGCAG
>JAISDV010000107.1 GCA_031264545.1 Oscillospiraceae bacterium
CGCGGAACGCGCAGGATTTGGGCATAAGCACGGTGTATCAGGAAATTACGCTTTGTCCAAACCTCACCGTTGCGGAAAACATATTCATAGGGCGCGGCAAATATCATTTTGTCAGCTGGAGGTCCATGGAGAAATCCGCCGGTGAGATCCTGCGGAGCCTCAATATTCCGGCAAGGCCCAAGATGCAGCTTGGCGGCTGCTCGCTGGCCGTGCAGCAAATGGTCGCTATTGCCCGCGCTGTGGATATGGCCTGCAAGATCCTGATCCTGGACGAGCCGAGCGCTTCCTTGGACGAGCAGGAGGTCGCGATGCTCTTCTCGCTTATGCGCGATTTGCGGTCCCGCGGGGTCGGCATTGTTTTTGTCACGCACTTTCTCGAGCAGGTGTACGCGCTGTGTGACAGAATCACGGTTTTGCGCGACGGCGAGCTGGTCGGGGAATATGGGATCAGGGACCTGCCGCAGGTCGAGCTGGTCGCGAAGATGCTCGGCAAAGAGCTGGACGATTTGTCCGAGCTGAATAAAAAAGACGTTTCATCGGCCGGCCTGAGCGGCACGCCCGTTTACGAGGCGTCCGGGCTTGCAAGCGAGGCGTGCCCGAAGCCCTTTGACTTTAAGATTTACAAGGGCGAGGTCAACGGCTTCACCGGGCTTTTAGGCTCTGGCCGCAGCGAAAGCGTGCGCGCGGTTTTCGGCGCGGACAGGGTGACCGGCGGCAGGGTGAAAATAAACGGGAGGCCCGTTAAAATATCAAAACCGCTCCGCGCCATGAAAAACGGAATAGGATATCTGCCCGAGGACCGCAAAAACGACGGGCTTATAGCTGATTTGTCTGTGAGGGATAATATTATTCTGGCACTGCAAACGATGAAAGGCTTTTTCAGACCCTTCTCCAAAGCGGAGGCGGAAACGTTCGCGGACAAATACATAAAGCTGCTGGGCATTAAGACCGCCTCAACGGACACGCCGGTCAGGTCCCTCTCCGGCGGCAACCAGCAAAAGGTCGTTCTGGCGCGCTGGCTGCTCACCAGGCCCGAATACCTCATACTGGATGAGCCCACCCGGGGCATAGACGTCGGGACAAAGGTGGAGATTCAAAGGCTGGTGCTGAAGCTGGCGGAGGACGGCGTAAGCGTCACTTTTATCTCGTCGGAAATCGAGGAGATGCTGCGCACCTGCTCGCGTCTCATCGTCATGCGGGACCGCGGCATAGCGGGCGAGCTCAGCGGCAGTGAGATAACGCAGGATAACATCATGCATACGATTGCGGGAGGTGCAGAGTGAGATGAAGGGGACGCTTACGCACGCAAGGCAAGGGAACGGCCGTTCACAGCTGCTCGTTCCGCTTATCTCGCTTGGGCTGCTCGTTGTTTTTAACCTGATTCGTGACCCCGGCTTCTTTTCCGTGACGCTGACCGCCAATAATCAGGGAAGCATCGTTTTGGCGGGCAACCTGATCAGCATCCTCAACGGCGCGTCCGCGCTTGCGATCCTGGCCATGGGCATGACGCTGGTGACCGCCGCCTCAGGCGGACAGGATATCAGCGTAGGCGCGGCCGCGGCAATCGCAGGCAGCGTTTTTGTGGGCGTTTTGCGCGCAGGCAACATTACGGCCGGAGCGATACTGCTTGCTTTTCTGGTAAGCTGCGTGATTGCAATGCTTTTCGGCGCGTTTAACGGAACCCTGGCAGCCGTATTCAAAATCCAGCCGATGATAGCGACGCTCATTCTGTATACGGCGGGCCGCGCCATCGCATACTGGATAAACGGCGGCGCAACGCCGACGGTTTCGAGTCCGCTGATCGACCGCATCGGCAGCTTCATCCCGGGAATTCCGGTTCCCACGCCGATTTTCATCGTCCTGCTATGCGGAATGCTTTTTGCCCTTGCCTTTAAGCTTACGAATCTCGGTATCTATACGCAGGCGGTGGGCATAAACGAGCGGGCTGCGCGTCTGAACGGCATCAATACCGTTGGAATCAAACTGCTGTCGTTTATCATACTGGGATTTTGCGTCGCCGTTGCGGGCTGTGTCAGCGTCTGCAGGCTGGGACTGATCAACCACGAGACCATTTTGATCGATATTGAAATGGACGCGATTCTGGCGGTGGCCATCGGCGGCAACGCGCTGAGCGGCGGAAAATTCAAGCTGTCCGGCTCCATATTGGGCGCATATATCATTCAGGGACTGACGACCACGCTTTATGCCATGAAGGTCTCGTCGACTGAGATAAAGGCCTATAAAGCGGTCGTTATTATCCTGATCGTGGCAATAGGCTCGCCGGTCGTGAAGGCGTACGCCGGAAAACTATGGCGCATACTGAAAACGGGAATGGCCCGGCCTGCGACCACGGAGGGCGAGTGACATGAAGAAAAACAGGACCGCGGCCGCCGCAAAGGCGCGCAGGCTCAGGGAGCCGATGACCGACACCACTTTGCTGCTCACCATCACGATCTGCATATTCTTTGCCCTGTACATATTGGCAATGGCCATTTGGGGCGGCGGCTTTCTGCGGCCGCAGCAGATTTTTGACATGTTCAACAACAACGCGGCGCTGATCATCGTTGCCTGCGGGCTGACCGTTGTGATGATCGGCGGCGGCATTGACATCTCCGTCGGGGGAATCACCGCCCTGGTCGTCATGAGCTGCGTCGTTTTCCTCGACGACCGCAGCGGCAGCGTACTGGGCGCGGCCCTTCTGGCCTTGGGGATAGGCCTCGCTTTCGGGCTGGTCCAGGGCTTTCTGATCGCCTGCCTGGATATTCAGCCCTTTATTGTCACGCTGGCAGGCATGTTTTTCGCGCGGGGGATGACGACCATCGTCAGCGTTGATCCCCGCACGGCGCAGCACACGGGCTTTTTGGCGCTGAAGGACGCGCGCATAGCGCTCCCGTGGCTCGGCTACACCGCCAAGAGCGGCGAGCTGATTCCGGGCAGGATAGAAATCGGCGTTGTTATCGCGCTGGCAGTCGTGCTGGTCATTTTCGTTGTCCTGCGCTGGTCAAGGCTCGGGCGCAATCTCTATGCCTTAGGCGGCAGCCGCCAAAGCGCGCTGATGCTCGGCATCAACGTGAAGCGCACAAGCTTCTTTTCATACCTTTTATGCGGTTTACTCTCCGGTATAGCCGGCTTTGTGTTCCTCATGCACACCGGCGCGGGCAATGCCACAAACGCCGCCGGCGCCGAAATGAACGCCATAGCCTCGTCCATTATCGGCGGCACGCTTCTGACCGGCGGCGTCGGTAATGTGATCGGCACGCTCTTCGGCGTGCTTTCGCTGACAACGATCAAATCCATTGTTATCGCCTCCGGACTCAATCAGCCGTGGTGGCAGAGCATCACCACCGGCGCCATGCTTTGCTTCTTCATCCTGCTGCAAAGCGTCGTTCTCGCCGGCCGCGGCAAGGGCGGCTTTAAGCTGAAGCTTCCCGAATGGCTGAAATTCAAGAGTAAGGCGAAAGGAGCGTGATCCGGCTTGGATAACAGTACATACCTGGGTATTGAATTGGGTTCCACGCGCATTAAGGCGGTGCTGACAGACGACAGGGGCGTCTGTCTCGCAAGCGGGAGCCACCGGTGGGAAAACCGCTTGGAAAACGGCGTTTGGACATACGGCCTCGAGGCGGTCCGGCAGGGGCTTCAAGACTGCTACAAGCGCCTTTCCTCCGAGGTGCAGGCGCGTTACGGTCGCGAAATCAAAACCGTCGGCGCAATAGGCATAAGCGCCATGATGCACGGCTACCTGCCCTTCGACCGGGCGGGAGAGCTC
>JAISDV010000183.1 GCA_031264545.1 Oscillospiraceae bacterium
CTCCGGTCCCGGCTGAGACTGGGCGCCGCCCTTCGCCGGCTGAGCGAGGGCCGTTTTTGTCTCCGCGGGCTTCGGTTTATCCGGGACGGCAAAAACCTCCGCAAGGTCGGCGATCTGATTGTGCTGGGTCAGATATTCAAAAATCAGGTCGAGCTCGTTTTCCTCGAGCGCCTGCATATGGTTTTTGGGCGTGGCGGCATATTCGGTCAGTATCTGCGCAATGTTTTTCGAGTTCGATTTGAAATCCTTTGCCACCTCATGAACCCGGTATTTGATAAGCATACTCATACGTTTCTCCTCCTCATGCCTGTTGCTTTTGGCCCCTCCGCCTTGTCTCTCCCGCGTTTTTTGCCGTGAGCGAGCGTCTCGTGCCTTCTTTGCCGGGCCTTTTGATCCTTTTGGGCCAGAAGCGCCGCCGCGTCGCTGAACGACGGCTCCGCCCCGGCAAGCGCTCCGGCAAATGCCGCCGCGAGTCCAAGGTCCGTGAACGCCGCCATCGCGCAGCCGCCCGCGCCCGCGGTCCGCGAAAGCGTCTCCTTCGTGAACGGCACAGTCCTGAGCGGCGTCTGCGTGCCGCAAACGAAGCCTTCGGCTCTGCGCTTTGCGTTGTCCGAAGCATCCGACGCCAGGATCAGGAGCCTTGCTTTTCCCGCGCGCACCGCCGCCCCGGCGTCTGTTTCCCCGATTTCGAGCGCCCCCGCCTTTTTCGCAAGGCCGATATAGCTCAAGGCCCTATCCATCCTCCGCCTCCAGTTGCGCCTGGAGTTGGGCATAGATCTCTCCCGGCATCGGAACCTCGAGCGCGCGCTCGAGCGCCTTGCTTTTGATCGCCTTTTTCAGACAGTCCTGCTTTTTGCAGACGTAGGCCCCCCTGCCCTGTGCCTTGCCTCTGAAATCCAGCGCAACCATGTTTTCCGGCGACCGGACAACGCGGACCAACTCGCGCTTGGGCTTCATTTCCCGGCAGCCGGTACACTGCCGCATCGGTATTTTTTTCGGCACTGCGGCCACCTCCCTTTAGCTGAAGCAGTCAGGCGCCCGCTTCGGACTCAGGCCTGATATCGATCTTATAGCCGGTGAGCTTTGCGGCAAGGCGGACATTCTGTCCTTCCTTGCCGATAGCGAGGGAGAGCTGGTTATCCGGCACGATGACGCGGCAGCTCTTACTCTCATCCGGTACCGTCACGGCAATAGCGTCCGCGGGGGAAAGGGCCGCCGCGATGATCGCCTCCGGCTGCTCGCTGAATTTGATGATGTCGATTTTTTCCCCGCCGAGCTCGTCGACGATCCCCGCGACGCGGCCGCCGCGCGGCCCGACGCAGGCACCGATGGGATCGACATCCGGGTCGTTTGACCAGACGGCGATCTTTGTGCGACTGCCGGCTTCTCTGGCGATGCTCCTGATCTCGACGACGCCGTCGAAAATTTCCGGCACCTCGAGCTCGAAAAGGCGCTTCACAAGGCCGGGGTGTGTGCGCGAGATAAGCACCTGCGGCCCTCTGGTGGATTTTCTGACCTCGACGACGTAAACCTTGACCCGCTGCCCCTCGGCGAGACGCTCGCCCTTGATCTGCTCGTTCGGAGACAATATGGCCTCGGTGTATTCGGCATTTGAATTGATCCTGATGGAAACGCCGCCCGTACGCGGCTCTACCCGCGAGACGATGCCGGTCAGGATTTCCTGCTCCTTGGAATTGAATTCCTCAAATATGATACCGCGCTCGGCTTCTCTTATTCCCTGTATAATGACCTGCTTTGCCGCCTGGGCCGCGATCCTGCCGAACTTTTTCGTCTCGATCGGCACCTCAATAAAGTCGCCGGCCTTTGCCTTTTTTGAATAGGCCTGGGCTGCCTCGGGAAGCAGCTGCGCGGCGGGGTTTTCGACCTCGTCCACGACTTCCATGCGCAGGTGCATGTCTATGCGCTTTTTTTCGTCGTCCACGTTGATAACGACATTGTCCGCGCAGGCGGGATTATCTTTTCTGTAGGCCGCCAGCAGCGCCTGCGTGATCTTGTCGAACATATAGGTCTTTGGAATGCCCTTTTCGCGCTCGATGTCCTCGATTGCCGCAAAAAACTCCGCGTTCATTCTGCATTTTCCTCCCGAATCAAACCAGTCTTAGCCGCACACCGGCGATTTGCGCTTTGGTGAATTTCATAAGGTTCCCGCCGCGGTCGAGCGTAACGCTTCCGTTGTCATACGCGGCCAGCATACCCGTATAGCACTTCGAACCGTCAAGCGGCGCATACAGCTTCACCTCTGCATTTTCACCGATAAACCTCTGAAAATGCGCCGGAAGCCGGAGCGGCCTCTCAAGCCCTGCCGAGGAGACTTCGAAAATATAACTGTCCGGGATAGGGTCCTTCTCGTCAAGGATGGGGTCTATCTCGCGGCTGATCCGCTCGCAGTCATCGAGGGATACGCCGCCCACCTTGTCGATATACACGCGGAGATGCCATTGGCCGCCCTCGCTGACATATTCAATGTCCCAGAGCTCGCAGCCGTTCCGCTCGACGACCGGGCGGACGAAAGCCGCTACAGAGTCAACAAGCTTACTCATTCTGCACCCTTATTTCCATATTCTTACAATTAGTTTTTAATCAACAAAAAGAGTGGGAGAAAACCCACTCGCCGCTGCCTTCCACCGTCACTAACAAAATGATAATAACATATTATATAAGGATATGCAAGACTTTTTTAAAGAAACGCGCATAGAAATGCGCTGGTACTCAAGTCGAGGATTCACTGTCGTGATGAATGATCCCGGCGGAGACGCCCCCATAAGTTAACGGTGCGCCCTGGCGTGATTTACCTGAGCGGTTCGGGCGGACAAAGCTTATGGGAACGCCGGCATTATACCACCAAAATCCAATGCCACTAACCCTTGGACGCACAACTATAGACAGCCCGCAGCATAATTACCGCTGCACTCTTCCAGAACCGTCACCTTGCATCAGCATTTCTACCTCATCCACACTCACAGCATTAAAATCTCCTTCTACACTGTGTTTCAGGCAACTGGCGGCAACGGCGAATTCAAGCGCATCCGCGAGCGCTTTACCCTGCAACAGGCTGTAAATAAGTCCTGCGCCAAAGCTATCGCCGCCACCAACGCGGTCCACAATGTGTACATCGTAGCTTTTTGAAACGTAATGGGTTTTACCGTTGTACAACATGGCCGCCCAGCGGTTGTCACTTGCTGAAAGGGATTCGCGCAAGGTAATGG
>JAISDV010000192.1 GCA_031264545.1 Oscillospiraceae bacterium
GCGCCCATACCCAGTTCGACCATCATTTGGCCCGCCTCATATTCGTGCCGGAGGAAATCCACCAGAGCCGGGTCCGCTGACTGTCCGCTCATACATGAATTGGCAATCAACAAACGGCCGGGCAGCGGACACGGCATGTGTTTTCTCAGATTAGCGCATTTAACCAGCAAGTCATTGGTTTTATTTGAAATATCCATTCTGTATTTCAGCTTGTCCCAATCAAGCTTTGTGCCGGTAAAGTCCTCCATGAACGCAATGAATTCCTTCGTCTGCCTGACGAGGTATTCCACGCCGCGCTGATCCCTGCGAAACGGCGTGTCTATATTGAAGGTCGGTTTTCCAAGGATTTTTTGCATGTTCGGATAAGCGATTCGCGAGGAGTCACAGGGAACGGTAGAATAGACGAAAGCATCCGGTTCAACGCCATACTGGCCGGCCAGCAGCGCGCCAAGCTCGATCTTGCTAATCGCACACATGCTCTGATTTGCAACGCCCTCACTAAGGTCGATATATTTAGAAGCCACTTCGACATTCGGCGCCAGGCTTAGGGGAAGCTGATCCAGATAGTATGGCTGGCAGTCAAAAGCGTAAATAATATCCAGCGGAACAGGCCCGCCGAAGAATATAAGCTTTTTACCATCCCTTTTTGCGTCACGGATGGGGAACCAAGTTGCTTTTTGGATCTCGATGCTCCATAAGGCGTCGGGATCTTTTGCCAAACAGCGCTTATATTTGCTTTCGATCGTATCACAAATGTAATCCATTGTACTCATTTCACCGCTTAAGACCTTACTTGTATTGTCAACGTACTGCGCCATAGCTCAGACCTCCTTTTCAATCATCTCAATAAATGCTTCTGCACGTATTTGAAGCTGTCCGATATTTGCCAGCTTCTGTTCTCGCTCCAGATTAAGAATCGGAATACCGATTGCTTTCAGTTCCGGCTCAAGGAATACATTCTCGCCGCCCCAGCACTCGCAGTTCTGCATTTTTTCATAAATGACGCCGTCCACACGGTATTCTTTTGCGCGGTTCAGGATCAGCGCGTGGAGCGCGTCGCGATTATCGATCATGCGGGGGCACACGATTCTGTCGAGATAGTAATCCGCGATAGTTCCGACGACATCGGCGTTATCGACGACAAGCTTCTCTCCAAAG
Source organism: Oscillospiraceae bacterium (assembly GCA_031264545.1). Taxonomy (GTDB): domain Bacteria; phylum Bacillota; class Clostridia; order Oscillospirales; family Oscillospiraceae; genus UBA2658. The sequence goes on from JAISDV010000192.1 coordinate 1,159, forward strand.
CTCATGCTCCCGAGGCAGAGCGTATCGGCGACGACAAGTCCGCCCTTGTCCTCGACGGCCTGAATATATTTCGGGTCATCCAGGGCGCTTCCGATCACCATAAGGCGGGCGCGGCCGCCGTCAATCGGTTTTCTGCCGGGGGCGTCGGCCAGGAAAGCCTTCATCAGCGTTATGTACTCCTCGACCGGCATATTTGCAGAGGCGAGCATGATTGCCAGGGATTCCGCACCGGTAATGACAGGGCGTTCCGCTTTCTGAAGCGCGAGAAGCTGCTGAACAAGCCCGCGCGCCTCATTATAAAGCTTCACAGATTTAATGAGTTTTTCATCGGTAATCTTATTGCCGGTGAGCTTTTCCAGCGCCTCGACGAGTATCTTGAGCTCTTCCTTATAATAAGCCTTTGTTGCAGGACTATTCATACGTGGCGCGCCAATCTCTATAAGCGTCTGTTCTCTGCCGTTTTTTTTCGAGAAAGCTTTCCAATTGTCATAGATTCTCACCGCTTGCATACAGCCGTCGGATGCCACAAAACCGTCCAGGTCGTACACATTATCGATCAGATACTGGAGAACCGATTTTGCAAAACTGCAGCTGAAGCTGGACATATAGGCTTCGGCATCGTTGTACTGTTCGCAGCCGGTTGCTCTCAGTCTGACCGGCAGCACGTCCGCCGCATGAAGTATTTCCTGCGGCACGTGACAGCAGATGACGCCCATAACCTTTTTGCCAGAGGCTTTCCATGCGCTTATCGACTCTTTTGAAATACTTGCGTCGAATAGTTTTTGATAGTTCACGTGTCTCTTCCTTTCCAATGTTTTAGCGCGCCTGATGACAGCGCCCACCTGCCTCAAATAATAGTGGTTAATCGGACAAAAGAAAGTTACGTATTTACAAAGATGTAATATTATGATACAATCTTACAGGATCGTCACGTTTAAGGAGGCCGCAATATGAACATTCACACCAAAAATCGGATTGTAAGTTCCTGCAATGCTCTTCTGCGAGCGCTCCCTTTTGAAAAAATTACTGTCAGCATGATCGCAAAAAGAAGCGGTGTATCCAAGCCGACATTCTATCGATACTTTCTCGATAAATACGACGTCGTAAACTACAGCTATAAAGTCAATCTGGACCGGTGGCGCTCACACAGCGGCGGCCGCAGCTGGAGGGATTTTTTTATCAAGATGTACACCGCCTCAAAGGCTGATTCAAAGCTTTTAAAAAATGCATACTCGACAGTCGGTATCAACTCATACAAAGAGTTTTTATTCAAATACTCGTATGAGGCAATACAGACCTCGGCGATAAAATGCAGGGGCGGCGCACCGCTGACCCGCGAGGAGGAAATTTACCTGGCCATTTTTTGCTACGGCGTAATAGCGGTGGATTATGAATGGATCAACGGCAACCTGGATTATACGGCGAAAGAAATGGCCGAACTGACCTATCGGGCCCTGCCCGGCACACTGCGTGATCTGTGGTGGAATCCGTAGGCGCTTGATCCGGCCTATGCCGGCGCCGCTGATCCGTATGAAATTGGTTTTTTCTCTCATAGCTGTCACCCGATATCAGAGCGCGGCCGTACCTGTATATGGAAGGGGAAGCACGGACAAAATCAACCATAAGCCGGCCCGCCGCTCTTTATGTGTCAGTATGCCAAGCGACACGAGCGGCGGGCGGATATTCACGAGCATCTGCGCAGACAAAATGTTCTGTCCGAGGCAGGGCTTGCCTTTGTCACACACGGCGCGGACGGCCGGTATCGCGCCGATGACGATGTGCAATAATCGGTCTGGATCCCGCCTGCGCGGGCAGTTTCCGTTTCATATGCTCTTCCCGAGCAGGACATTCGCCGGCGCGGCAAGCCCGGCGACGGGCGCTGCGGGCATCACGCTGACAGCTGTTCCTTTGACTGCGGCTTTGATATGATGGGCAAGGCTGAAATGCTCGCGCGCCATATCCTCCGTGCCGGGGATTCTAAGCCGCTTATCGCGGCAGGAAATCAGAATATCAAGCACGGTAAGGTCATAAAGGTTCACCGTGAACGCCGGTGTAAACAGGCGGACGAACGCGGGAGTGTCACAATTTCACCGTTCTCATGGCTCTCGTGGCGTTCAGTATCGCGATAACGGCGACGCCGACGTCCCCGAACACAGCAGCCCACATATTCGCAAGGCCCATCGCGCCTGATATGAGGATAATCGCCTTGACCCCAAGCGCAAATATTACGTTCTGCCACACGATGGTTTTAGTTTTCCGGGCGATTTGGATAGCCGCCGCGACCTTTGACGGCTCGTCGGTCATCAGCACCACGTCGGCCGCTTCGATCGCCGCGTCGGAGCCCACGCCGCCCATCGCGATGCCTACGTCCGCACGGGCAAGCGCAGGCGCGTCGTTTATACCGTCTCCGACAAACACAAGCTTGCCTTTCGAGAGCTTGCGGTGCTCCAGCTCTTCCAGCTTTTCGACCTTTTGGTGAGGCAGCAATTCGGAAAACGCCGCGTCAAGACCGAGCGTGTTTGCCAGCCGTTCACCCGCGATCCGGCTGTCACCCGTAATCATGACGGTTTTCTTCACGCCCGCGCGCCTGAGCGCGGCAACCGCCTGTTTGCTGTCGGCTTTCACAGCGTCGGCAATGACGATATGCCCCGCGTATCTGCCGTCGACCGCAATATACACGACCGTGCCGGCAGCATCCGCAGCCGGGAAAGAAATGCCCGCGAGCAGGCTTGCATTCCCTGCAAGCACCGTTTTTCCGTCGATCACCGCGCGGATACCGAAGCCCGCGAGTTCCTCGATGCCGCTCGGCATAGCGACCGCCGTGCCGTAAGCCTCGCGGATTGAAACGGCGATCGGGTGCGTGGAGGCGCTTTCGGCGCGGGCGGCAAGGCTGAGCAGCTCGTCTGGCGTGAAGCCCTCCGCCGCAGCAAACTCCGTCACCGTGAACACGCCCTGCGTCAGTGTCCCCGTTTTGTCAAAAACCACTGTGTCCACATCGCTGAGGGCTTCCAGATAGTTGCTGCCTTTGACGAGTATCCCGTTGCGCGACGCGCCGCCGATACCGCCGAAAAAGCTGAGAGGAATAGAAATCACGAGTGCGCAGGGGCAGGATACGACGAGAAACACGAGCGCGCGCGACAGCCATTCCGAAAACACCGCGCCCGGCACAGCGAGCGGCGGGATGATAGCCAGGGCCGCCGCCGCAAGCACCACGGCAGGCGTATAATACCGCGAGAACCGCGTGATGAAGTTCTCGACCTTGGATTTGCGCGCGCTTGCGTTCTGCACGAGCTCCAGTATCTTTGACACCGTGGACTCGCCGAACGTTTTTATGACCCGGATCGTCAGCAAGCCGTTTTTGTTCACCGAGCCGGACAGGACCTCGCTGCCCGGTTCGACATCGCGCGGCAGCGATTCGCCCGTCAGCGCGGAGGTATCGAGTGCGGAGCGCCCCTCCGTTACCACGCCGTCGAGCGGCACCTTCTCGCCGGGGCGGACGGCGATCAGCGCGCCAAGCTCCACCTCCTCCGGCGAAACGCGTCTCAGCTTTTCGCCGATTTTGAGATTGGCAAAATCCGGACGTATATCCATCAGCGCGGTAATCGACCTGCGGGAGCGCCCGACCGCGACATGCTCGAATATTTCACCGATTTTGAAAAACAGCATAACCGCCGCGCCCTCCGGGTACTCGCCGATTGCGAACGCCCCGGCAGTCGCAACGCTCATCAGGAAGTTTTCATCGAACAGGCGCCCTTTGGATATGTTTTTCAACGCGCGCCATACGACGTCGCCGCCGACCAGCAAATAGGCGGCAAGGAACAGTGCAAATTCGAGCTGCCTGCCGAAGTCGAATATCACTCCGCCCGCGAAGAGGACCGCGCCGATACCGATCAGCGTATAGCGCAGAACGGCTTTTTTATCCGCCGGTTCTTTTGCCCGCGCCGACTTTCTTGCCGCCGTCGCCTCGGCTATGACGACTTCGGGCTCGTACTGCTTCACGATCCGGTTCGTTTCCGCGATAATTACGTCGAGCTTGCCGCCGTCGCCGACCTCAAGCGATAGTTTTTGCGTGACGAAGTCGATGGAAGCGGCATTTACGCCCGCCACCTTGTTAATACGCTTCTGCATTTTGTCGGCGCACGCCGCGCAGCACAGCCCATCTAAAATGTATTCCTTGCGGATAGTCTCTTCCATTTTGCCGCCTCCCGCTCAGCTTTCTCTGGTTACGATGTCCTCGTCGATTTCGCTCGCGATCGCGGAGACAGACCGGAATATTTCATCCGCGTCTGCATCAAAGGTGACGGCGATGGACGTGTTCGGATAATCGAGCTCTGCGTTTTGTACCCCCGCGAGCGCGCAGACCTCGCGCTTAATGGCGGCGGCGCAGTTCTCACAGCAGAGGTTTTCAAGAAAATAAGTTTTTGTGATGTTCACAGAATCAACTCCTTTACGCTTTACGCCGAAATTTTCAGAGCCTGTATTCATAGCAAGGAAGGCCGGACAGGCGAGCCGGTTTTTCGCCGGGCAAGGCAAATTTTTGCGGGAATGCTGGGTGGATTTCAAGAAAACTTAACGCAGGACGGCGGACAAGTGGCCGCTCAGACAACGTTTCGCGCTGTGAATACAGGTTCTTATTACTCACTTGTATGTAAAAGTCCCTGATAGAACACATTGCGGACATGCTCGTCGTCAAGCGCGTAGTAGACGACTTTGCCCTCCCGCCGATACTTGACGAGCCGCAGCTGCCGCAGCACCTTCAGGTGGTGAGACACAGCGGGCTGCGTCATATCCATTAGTGCGGCGATGTCGCATACGCACATCTCGGATAAGATGAGGGCGTTGATGATTTTCAAGCGCGTCGGATCGCTGACTGCCTTGAACATTTCCGCCGTCTCTTTAAGCTGCCTGTCGTCGGACAGCCCGGCTCGCACCTGCCGGACTGTATCCTCATGGACGATGGTACAGGAACACAGCGTGCAATCCTCTCCGGGAACGGTTTTCGTCGGCATAGAGTCGCCTCCTAAAAAAATTAAACATATAAGCAACTGTTTATATTATAGAGCAAAAATCCACGCTTGTCAAGCGGATTTTTTGCAGTAAAAAATATTATGTCCGGGAGTATCTGTAATGACACTGAAAAATGTGGCTGAGAGACTTCTTGCCTCAGCATTTGCGGGGCTGTTGCTGCTCTCGGGCTGTCACTTGCCGCACTTTTCCGCAAAGTGCATAAGGTGCTTTCCATAATCGGACATCTTGAGTCTCTCGGCGGTGGCCATCAGCTTTTCACGGTCAATCAGACCGTTCTTATAGGCGGTTTCCTCAAGACAGCCCACCTCCTCCCCGGTCTGCTTCTTATAGTCCCTGATGGCGCAGGCGGCGTCAAGCAGAGCGCTGGAGTTTCCGGTGTCGAACCAGGTAATTTCCTTGTCCAGCGGAACGACGCGCAGGTCGCCTCGCTCAAGATACGCGTTGTTGACCGAGGTGATCTCCAACTCGCCTCTCGCAGAGGGACGGACCTGCTTTGCGATCCCGGCAACGCGGCTGTCGTAAAAATACAGTCCCGGGACGATATAGTGCGACTTCGGCGCCTCCGGCTTTTCCTCCAGACTGATGACGTTCCCGTCCTTATCGAATTCCACCACGCCGAAGGGTCTGGGATCCGCCATGTAACAGCCGAAAACCGTCGCTCCGGCAGTGCTTTCTCTGGCCGACATCAGTCTCTCGCGCAGGTCCTTCCCAAAGAAAATATTGTCGCCGAGGGCAAGGCAGACCCCGTCCCCGCCGATAAACGCCTCGCCGAGTATGAACGCGTCCGCAATACCGCGTCTTTCAAACTGTCTGATATAGCTGATACGCGCCCCAAAGTGCTCGCCGCGGCCCAAGAGGTTTTCAAACTGCTGCTGCTCGTCCGGCGGAACGATGATCAGAATGTCCGTTATCCCCATCTCGAGCATCAACGCCAGCGGATAATAGACCATCGGCTTGTCGTAGACGGGCAGAAGCGGCTTGCACACCGAATGCGTAATGGGGTAAAGACGGGTACCCTTGCCCGCGGCCAGGATTATTCCTTTCATTTTTATCTCCTTAAGCGCCTGAGCGCGGGCTACCAACACTTTGAACACTGCCCGTATCCCCGGCTAATCGCACTTTCAAGCGTGATCTGACTGGGATTCTTCATATTACTGCACGACGCGGTACTGTGATACTTAGAGCCCGACTTGGGAATCCAGACGTATGTCGCTACAGGCGCCGGCGGTTCCGGCGTGGGGAGCGGCGCCAGCGTGGGCTCCGGCGTCGGCGCTGGCGTTGGTGTCGGTATAGGAGTCGGCGTCGGCATAGGAGTCGGTGTAGCCTTAGGCGTCGGCGTGGGTGTGGCTTTCGGCGTAGGCGCGGGCGTATCCGACGGCGTTGCGGTAACATCGCTCAGAACGGGCGATTCGGTTTGCGGCAGGCCGGCGCTCCGGGCTGCGCAGGCCGCCAGACCAAGGATTATTACGCCGATAAGCAACAGCGCGAAGAGCCTTTTCATTTCATCAAATCCTCTCTGGGCCAATCATGAAAATTTATAAACCGCTGGAAGCCCTTTCTGAGCGGGCTTGCAAGCAAAGCTGAGAAAACGCGTTTCCTGAATCCAACATTATTCCACATCTCTTCGCCTTGATTTTATCACAGCTCATAAAAAGTAACAATACCGAAATGAAGCCGGCAGGTCCGCCGCGAACGCCCGTTTTCTATCCCCGGTGCGCAAAAGTGCGCGTGCATAAAAATATTCGCCGCAGGATTGCATATTCCGTCCCCGGGCGGTATAGTAAAGAGGATAAATCTTATGGTTGTGAGGATATGGCATGGATATACTCAGGTCGAAAAAAGGCTTTATCTGCGATATGGACGGTGTGATTTACCACGGAAACCGCCTGCTTCCCGGGGTCAGGGAATTTGTCGAATGGCTCTACCGCGAGAAAAAGGAGTTTTTGTTTCTGACGAACGCCAGCGGCAGGACGCCGAAGGAGCTTCAGCAAAAGCTTTTGAGAATGGGGCTGGATGTGGACGAGCGGCACTTTTATACGAGCGCGCTCGCAACGGCGAAGTTCGTCAGCCGGCAAAGCCCCGGCTGCAGCGCCTACGTAATCGGCGACCACGGTCTGTTTAACGCCCTGCACGACGCCGGGATCATGATCAATGACGTCAATCCCGACTATGTGATCATCGGTGAGACGGCAAATTATAACTTCGACTGCATATGCCGCGCAACGTACCACGTGATGAGCGGCGCGAAGCTGATCGGCACGAACACCGACCTCACCGGACCGACTGAAAACGGGATCATGCCGGCCTGCCGCGCCCTCGTCGTTCCGGTCGAGATGACGACCGGCGTCAGCGCCTATTATGTCGGCAAACCGAATCCGCTTATGATGCGCACGGGACTGAAGATGCTCGGCGCGCATTCCGACGAAGCGGTCATGGTCGGCGACCGGATGGATACGGATATTATCGCCGGCATCGAAACCGGCCTCGACACCGTGCTTGTGCTCTCGGGCGTGACCTCCCGCGAGACGATGAAAAATTACCCCTACCGGCCGAGACTGGTACTAGACGGCGTCTGGGATATCGCCGCCGTCTAGACGAAACGCGGCGCCTTCCCGGCGGACGCTTCCGAAGCGGGAAAACGGATACGGCCCGCGGTGCCCCGGTACGAATCGATTTCGCACCGGGGCGCCGTATTTTTGCGGCCAGCGCCGCCCGGCTATTCAAGCTCGAAGGCGCCGGTATAGAGCTGGTAATAGGTGCCCTTCTGGGCAAGAAGCTTTTCATGGCTGCCGCGCTCGATGATACGGCCACGGTCGAGGACGAGGATGGCGTCCGAGTTCCGGACGGTCGAGAGGCGGTGCGCGATGACAAAGACTGTGCGGCCCTTCATCAGCGAGTCCATGCCCTTCTGGACGATTGCCTCAGTGCGGGTGTCGATACTCGAGGTCGCCTCGTCCAGAATCATGACGGGCGGATCGGCCACCGCGGCGCGGGCAATCGAAATCAACTGCCGCTGCCCCTGCGAGAGGCTCCCGCCGTCACCGGAGAGCACGGTGTCGTAGCCGTCCGGAAGGCGGTTTATAAAATCGTCGGCGTTGGCCAGTCTCGCCGCCTCGCGGATCTCCGCCTCCGTCGCGTCGAGCTTGCCGGATCGGATATTCTCCGCGACCGTGCCGGTGAAGAGATTGACGTCCTGCAATACGACGCCGAGAGAGTGGCGCAGGTCGGCCTTTCTGATCTTGTTGATATTGATCCCGTCGTAGCGGACCTTGCCGTCGGCAATATCGTAAAAACGGTTGATCAGACTCGTAATCGTGGTTTTTCCCGCGCCGGTCGCGCCGACGAAGGCGATCTTCTGTCCCGGCTCGGCATAGAGCGAAACCTCGTGCAGAACGGGCTCATCCTCCCTGTAGCCGAAATCCACGTCATAAAAGCGCACCTCGCCCGCAAGCCTCACATAGGTCACCGTGCCATCCGAATGCGGGTGCTTCCAAGCCCAGATATCCGTTTTCTCCGGTGTCTCCGTCAGAACGCCGTCCACATACTCCGCGTTGACGAGCGTGACATAGCCCTCGTCGGCTTCGCTCGTTTCATCCATCAGGCTGAAGATGCGCTCGGCCCCGGCCAGCGCCATGGCTACCATGTTGAGCTGGTTTGAAACCTGATTGAGCGGCACGGAAAAGCTGCGCGAGAGATTGAGAAATGAGGCGATCATACCCAGCGTGAGCGTTCCGAAGCCCATGAGGCTGAGGTTTGTCACCCCGCTGATGGCGAGCGCGCCGCCGACGACGGCCAGAAGCACATACTGGAGATAGCCCAGGTTCCCCATGATGGGCATGAGCATGTTCGCAAACTTGTTGGCCTCCGTCGACTGCCGGCAGAGCTGTTCGTTGCGCCTGTCAAATTCCGCCTCGTTCTGCCGCTCGTGGCAGAATACCTTGACGACCTTTTGCCCGTTGATCCTCTCCTCGATGTAGCCGTTGAGGTTTCCCAGCACCTTCTGCTGATTGAAAAAGTAGCGGCCGCTGCGGCCGCCGACCGCCGCCAAAACCTTGAGAACAAGCAGCAGAAACACCAGAACGAACAGCG
>JAISDV010000185.1 GCA_031264545.1 Oscillospiraceae bacterium
CCAGCTCAAATCCGAGAACAGAACAGAGACCCTGCCATATGCCCGCGAAGCGCATTTTTTCAAAGGGACACAGGGACAGCCGGATTCCATGGTTTACTATCTCGGCAACAATGGGCGCATCCTTCTGAATGGATTTTTAGATCTGTCCGCGGAAAAGGTCTGGTACGGGCAGGAACAGGCAAACGTCACGCTTCAGCTCTATGCAGACGGCGAACCGAGCCGGGCACCCGTGACAATAAGCGCCGGCACGGGCTGGAAATATACCTGGGAGAACCTGCTGCCATACCGGCCTGACGTGGGGGATGGCGAAAACACCGAACTGATTACATATACCGTGCGGGAAGGGACTGTGACGGGAGGTGTGTTCACGCCTTATGACGACACGTTCCAGACCGGCGACGGAGCGTATCTCGTATCGTATACCGACCCGGTCTGGGATGAAGCGGCGCAGGCCTGGTCCGCCGCACTTATTCGAAACGGGCAGCTCAACCTGCTGACGATCGAAAAGCGCTTCGAGGGAATCAGCGCGGGACAAATCCCGGACGACATTGTTTTTTCCGTGGTCGGCAAAGATGACGACGATGAGGAGATATACCGTGAGAATATTTCGTACAACGATTTTCAGGATGGCAAATATTCTATAGGCGGCTTATCTCCCGGCTCTTATACGGTGACGGAATCCGGCGGCGCCGTGCCGGACTATTTGTTTCAAAGCAATTATCCAAACGGCACAGTGGCGGACGTGACCAACGGTTCCCATAAAACAGTGGCTTTCGTCAACAGCTATGAAATGTCCACGCCCACGCCCACGCCCACGCCCACGCCCACGCCCACGCCCACGCCCACGCCCACGCCCACGCCCACACCCACACCCACACCCACACCCACACCCACACCCACACCGGGGCCAAACCCAACGCCTACACCCAATCCGACACCATCATCACCGGCTGCTCCGACGCCCGACCCGAGCCCGTCACCTTCGCCTGCGCAGCCGCCGGCCGGACCGTCAGAACCAAACGATCCCACACCGGCCCCGAATAATCCGCCCGATAACAGCGACCCCGATATTCCGCAGGCCGGGGATACAATTAACCTGCCGCTTTGGTTCATATTGGCTGATTTGGCCGCACTCGGTGTGATATGCACGCTTGTTTACCGCAAGTGGCAGCGCGAAGATCGGGGCAGCCTTTTACCGTGAATATCCATGATGGCCGTCAGCACTGTCGATAAGCTCCCTGAAACCTGCTGCTCCGGAACGCCCCTGTTCTTATCATGTCCTGCGGTATGCTGCTGTGTATACTTCTGGCCGTCCTGCTCTACGCGTTCATCCCAGCAAAGACCGCCGCGGTGGTCGCCTGCAGGCAGTTTACCTCTGTGCGCGCGGCGGTTTCCGCGCTGGTCAGAACCGTTTCAACGGTCGAACCGGAAAAGACGCTTGCGGCGCTGTGCGAAAAGCGGTATAATATTTATCGCAGGATCTATCCCACCGCAAAGCCGTTGCTTCGGCTGACGGCGGAAAACAGGAGCGAAAGGTGAATGACCGGATATGGACGACCCCAAGGACCGCAGCATTGCCGACGTGAGCAAGGCGGCGACGGCGCTGACGCTTCGTGCCGCCGTTTGCGCCTATATCGGCTATCTCGCATGGCAGCTTCTTTCCGCCGTCAGGGCAGGGGAGAGCCCTATACCGTCGTGGGCAGGCTGGCTGATTTCAGCGGTGTTTGCCTTATCGGCCGCCGCCTTCTTCCTGTTCGCGATCAGGCAGTTCCGTCTCGCGAGAAAAGCGGCGAAATCCCCGCCCGTATCCGGAGAGGATGACACGCTATGGAAGAATTAGACATCCTGGTACAGCTCAGGCAGATCTATGCCGATTACCTGAGCGAGCTTGAGAAGCTCAGGGCAAGCCTGAAACTGACGGACGGACTCTTCGGTTTCGGCAGGAGTCCCGGGAACGACCCCTGCCACGCGCGCTTTATGGATACGCTCGAAAAGGCGCTCGCGGATTTCGCCGCGCAGGAACCGGCGTCGGACACGGTTTCGCAGGCGCTCGGTTTCATCTTTGAGGCGGCGCAGGACAGCAAGTCCGGTTCTCTGTCCTACTGGATGCTGCTCGCCGTCCATGGTCTTACAGGCGGGCTGATCGGCCGTCTTTCTGAGACTGACGCAGTGAAGCTGAGTGAGCGTTACGCCGCGCTTTATCCCGGATACCGCCAGCTTCCCGTGCAGAAAGACATTGCGGCAAAGCTGCGCGCAGCCTCCGGAAGACCGCCCGAACAGAAGAAGCGGCTGCTGTCTTTCTTCACGCGCAGGCAGTGAAGCCGAAAAACAGGATCGCGCCATTCGGTGCGGCCGGTGCTGATGATGATATTCTCAGACGTGCCGGGGCCGAGCCGAATGGCGCGTTTTGCCGCCCGAAGACCGGAGCAAGCTTTATGACGACAGCACGGCTCTTCTATTTCTATATCAGCGTCAACGGCGAGGACAGCTCGCTCAGCCTTGCTGAATTTTAAGGGCTAACGCGCGTCAGCCGGCATTGTTGCGGCTGATTCCTGATTTCCCTGCAGAGTCTCTTGCTTCTCCCACTGCCTACAATAAAAACGAGAGAGGATTTCAATCCCTCCCTCGTTTTTTTATGCAGGCTCTGACTTTTAGAGCAGATGTTTTATAAGGGTGTTAAAGGTTTCATTCATAATAAAGTTGATAAAAGCAATTTCGCCGTAGCCGTGTTCAGCGATATATGGTTTGAACTCCCCGCTGTCTATCCTGTCCCGAACCCCCGTGAGTGTGTAGTCGGCAGAATATCCGCTTTCCATCAACGCGCGGTTTATAGCGTCGACGCTGATCGTGACCAGATATATGTCGACCTGGAAATAATCTGCCAGAAGCCCCTGGTCGCTGTTCACCGCGCCGGTCGGATGGACAGAGCTGTCTATGCCGAGCCGGGAGGCCAGTGTCACGTCCTCGTCCTTCATATACGCGGAGAGCGCCTGATACGACACCAGAACGACGTCTCGGCGGTAAAAGTCCTCGGTATCCACCAGCAGCAGGAGAAGCCCGTTCTCCTCGGCCAAAGCATCGGGAGACTCCCAGCTGAAGTCGCCGGCCGCGTCGCTGTAGCCCAATGCCCTCAGCATGAAGGTAAGATACATGTTCGCGGAGGCGTCGCCGGCCGCGCCAAACTGCGTATCGGAGATCCCGTTTGTAAGTCCGTTGGTATACGCGTAGCCGATGTAGGGGTCGGCCCATTCCGGCACATCCGTAAAGGGATGGCGCCACAGCCCGGTCTGCGCGCCGGAGAGCGCCTCGGCTTCCTTGCCCAGCGCCCTGACCAGCATGGTGACGGCCTCCGTGCGCGTGGGCTTTCTGTAGAGATCGAAGTCTGTATCGCTGACGCCGCGGAATAATCCCCAGGCTTTCAGCTCGGCTGCGGCCTGCTCCGCGGTGGCGGAGCGCATACTGCCCGTCCCGGCGGCAAAGGCCGGGACCGCAAGCGCAAACATCAGCACGATCACAGTAATAACGGATATGGTTTTCTTCATAGGTGTTTTCCTCCTTCTGATTAGTATGGCTCTGTGTTCCATTGCGACATGCCTCGCTTACGGCTTCAGGTTCTGATTTTCGACGGGACGAAAGCAAAGGTATCCAATTCACCGCAATAGCCGCATTCGCCCATTCGCGGAGAATTTGTTACAGGGAGAAGCATATCGTCATGTTCATGCGCCTCGCCGCAGGACACGCAGTAAAATGGATTGGCGGAATCATACATGCATTCGGTGCATATATACTCGGCGGGCGCGCCGCAGTCCGCGCACCGAAACGGGGGCGGACTATTACGCGCAAGCAAGCGGACGCTTTCTCTCTGCGCTTTTCTTTTGATGAACCCCATAAACGTTATCACAGTTTCCGTAGTGGTTCCGAAATCGTACTCGTGCAAGAGCTTGTCTCCGGCGGAAAAGGTTTTCAGCTTTCGGCTTTTCCCGACCTCGCTTTGCCCGGAGCCGCGAAACGCGCTCATATGCCCGCAGCACTCCAGCCATATTTTGCGGAGAAATCTGTCGACGTCGGACAAAGACTTCTCAACAGGAATGTCGATAAACAGCCAATAGTCCTTGTCATACGCGCCTTCAATTTTAAGCAGACTGCATTCCTGACCGCCGCTTTCTCCGCTATGCGCTTTCAGTATATGGTTCTTCATAGCCGTTTTACCAAGCTCGGCGCCGCAGATATAGCAGTTGCCTGTTGAACCTAAAGCCATAGGAGCCCTTCTTTCGATCATTTTTTTCATTTTTCCCTGTTCCTTAAGCTGTGATAACCGCCGTCCCGGCTTCTTTTTCCCGCTTGTCCCGGCCTTCTCACCGCCCTGTGCCAAGTTTATCCTACCGCATATCCTTTGTCAAGGCATGCGAGCTCTCCGCTCACGGTAAACGTACGTATAAATAAAGCGGAAAACAACACGCCGGCCGATAAAATCGGGCTCATAGTCGCGCGTACG
>JAISDV010000017.1 GCA_031264545.1 Oscillospiraceae bacterium
CGTCCCGCCTGCTTTGCTCACCGCAAATCCAAGCGCCAGAACAGTTGCAAGCGCGACAGCGGAAATGAGCATGATCCTCGGGCGTTTCCTGAAGTTCAGCACGTTTCTAATCCGCGCTAGGCCGCAGTGTCCGGCGGGCTGACGACCGGGGCCGAAGGCGTTGGCGGGGGCGTGACCGGAGCCGAGGGTGTCGGCGGCGGCAGAGATGTCGGCGGCGCTGACGGCACATCGGTGCCGCTGGGCGGCTCGCCGGCGCTGCTGCTGGGCGGCGCGTCCGTGCCGTCAGGCGGGCTCTCAGGCACTTCCTCCGAGGGGGAGGGGCTGGGCGACGCCATCAAATCGCCGAAGATATTCGTCGGACCGGAAAAGGTCGGCGTTTTGAAGGCCTTATATTCTAAGCCTTCGTGCAGGGGCTGCATGATCTTCCGCCATATCTTCGCGGCGGGATTTCCGTTCACATTCATGTACGCGGGGGTATCGTAGCCCGTCCAGACCGCGGTGACGTAATAGGGGGTATAACCGACAAACCAGCGGTCGTTATAGTCGGAACTCGAGCCTGTTTTACCGGCGTGGGGCATGCCTCCGAAATAGGACTCGGAGCCGGTGCCGTAGGTCGCGGCGATGTTCAGCATGTGAGTGATCGTCCACGCGGTGTTTTCCTTGAACGCGACGATGGTATTGGCGGAGTTGTCCAGAACCGTAGTGCCGTCCGCGTCACGGATCAGCGAATAGGTGCGGGCGTAGGTGAACACGCCGTCGTTCGCGAACGCGTCGTAGGCCTGAGCCATTTCCCGGACCGTGACGCCGTTTGTGATTTGGCCGAGACCCAGGGGCGCGTAGTCGCGGTCGGCGTCGACCAGGCTGGTAAAGCCGAGGCGGTCCTGCAGATAACTGAAGGACTCGCTCGGGGTCAGCTTGTCGAGGATCTGCGCGGAGACCGTGTTTATCGAGCTGGTCAGTGCCTGCTGGATAGTGATGATGCCGGCGTTTCCGCCGCCCGCGTTTCTGGGATACCAGGTCGTGCCGCGCAGCCTGATGTTGGGACTATCGTCGACGAGGGTCGAGGGGGAAATGAGACCCTGATCGATGGCGGGCGCGTAGATCGCGATCGGCTTGATCGACGAGCCGGGCGGACGCTGGGCGTCCGTGGCCCGGCTGAAGACGAGGTTGCCGGGTTTTACGCCGATGCCGCCGCAAAGCGCCTTGATCTCGCCGGTATAGGGGTCCAGAATGACAACGGACGATTGCAGGGATTCGCCGTTCGGGGCCTTGACCGTCGGGAAATTGGAGGGATCGCCATAGAGATTGTCGACGAGGCCCTGCACCTTCATATCGATGCAGGCGGAGATCTGCAGGCCGCCGTTGTACAGCAGGCTGTGGGCGACCGCCTTGCTCAGGCCCTTCACATTGACGAGGTCGTCCAGCACGTCGTTGATAACGGCGTCGACATACCAGCTGTTGAGGGGCATTTGATACTCTTCATTTTCGGCGCGCTTGAAAACAAGCGTTTCATTGACCGCACCGGTGTATTCGTCAAAGTCTATAAGGCCCTGTTCGTACATCTCCTTGAGGATGAGCGCCTGGCGTTCCTTGTTGTTTGCGCGTTTGACATAGGGATCGTATTTTGAGGGGTTGTTGGTGATGCCGACGAGGCTGGCGCATTCGGCGAGACTGAGCTCCCAGACGTTCTTATCGAAATAGACTTCGGCCGCGGTGCCGACGCCGTTGCAGCCCTGGCCCAGGTAGATCACGTTGAGATACCACTCCATGATCTCGTCCTTTTCGTACATCGTCTCGAGCTCGAGGGCGCTGAAAATCTCCTGTATTTTACGCTGGACGGTGATATCGTCTTCCTTGGTGATGTTTTTTATGAGCTGCTGCGTGATCGTGGAGCCGCCGAAATCATTTTTCATGCTGAGGAACATGTTGCCGAAGGCGCCGAGCGTCCGGTACCAGTCGACGCCCTTGTGCTCATAAAAACGTTTGTCCTCGATGGCGACCGTCGCTTTCACCAGATATTCGGGGATGTTGCCATAGTCCACCCATACGCGGTTCTCACTGTCGTACAGGGACGCGAGCTCGACCTCGTTGCCGTTTTCATCCGTGTAATATATGGCGCTGGCGAGGTTGAGGGTCATATCCTCCAGCGTGATGCCCAGCTCGCTGGACAGGTCGGTTTTGACGTAATAGGCGAAAATACAGGTGAAAAGAAGGCCCGTTGTTATGAAGACAAGCAGCAGGGTCGCAAACACCTTGATCGCCGTGCGCAGGACGGCGGAAACCGTCGCCGCGGTGGTCCTGGCAGCTGCTTTCGTATACTTTTTATCCATATGGTCAATCCTCCGTCGGGTCAATAAACTTGTATTTATCATTAAAAGCGGGCTCCGAAGGCTCGGGGAGCCGGCCGGCGGACGCTGCCCCGGCGCCGGGTCCGGGAATTGGAATTTGTGTCAGCGCCGTTTCGGAGCCGCTATAGTATTATAGCACAACATTTGAAAATGAGATAGCCCCCTGTGTGGTGACACAACATTTTGCCGCAGTTATGGTTAAATTTTCTAAAAGCGGGGATAATTCGGATAGATATGTTTTTATGACGGAGGTTAAAACTTTGAAAACCAGATTCAAAATTGTGCTCGTCGGCGTTCTTTTTATGCTTGCCATTGCGGCTTCCGCCTTCGTGATCGTGAATTTTGTCAGCGCGGAGGATGGCGGCGCTGCTGAGTGCATAGCCGCAGAGACGGCGGACGTCTGCTATGTTCTGAGAAACCATGGGGGCTATGTCGCGATTTTTGTGGAGAATAACGGCGCGCTGCCCATGACCGTAACGGATATACAAGTGGCCACGCTGAGAGAGCTGGACCGGAAACTGCTGGAGACCGGCATGAAGCTGTATTCGAGGGAGCGGCTGATGATGACGCTCGAGGATTTGGGTTCATGAGGCGCGGGGATTGATTTTTTCCGGCTTCTGAGGTAAAATGTGGTGACAGGGCGGTTTGAGCCCGCGCACGGGCCGCATTTTACAGGAGGCGCGCAATGAACGAGGATTTTGGGAACGACATTATTACGATAACCGACGACGACGGGAACGAATACGTTCTCGAGCATCTGCATACACTTGAACATAACGGCAGCTTCTATATGGCTTTCCTGCCTACCGATATAGACGAGGATGACGAGGACTTCGGTTTGGTCATCCTCAAGGTCATCGAGGAAAACGGTGAGGAGCTTTTAGGCTCCGTCGACGATCCCGATGAGCTGGAGGAAGTATACGGCTTATTCGCCGGTTTTCTTTTTGACGAAGAAGCGGATGGATAAGTTCCGCACAGCGGCAGATATTTCAAGTATTTTTTCTTTGATTTTCCGCGGCTCAGGCTGTATAATCTTATTGGGCGGGGGCGCGGCCCTTCAGCGCCCGACGGCAGGCGCAGCGGTTTGAGGAAACCTGCTGTGTGCGTGAGGGGTTTTTTAAAACCCACATTGATCATAAGGGATGCCGATGCTTCCGCTGTGAATTGCAGGCCTCCCGGAGCGGCTTTGACCGTTTCCGGACGTTGGAAGCAGAGAAACAGCGGAGAGGCGACCCACCTGCGGCTGCGTGCAGGTTCTTATAAGATCCCCACGGCATCAGCGGGCCGGGCCGGCGCTTTCAGCGCCGGTCCTTCTGTCTCTTGTGTTTGGCGGCTTTTCATGCGCGGCGCCTTCAAGCGTGTGCCTCCGGGCCTGCGGCATACGGCGCGGGGCACGTGTAAGGGCTGCTATAAAAGTGCGAAGCAAACCGGCCGGAGGGCTGCTGCTCCCCGGCCGGTACGTCGTTATGTCCTTTTTCAGAAGCCCTGGCTGATCATGGCATCGGCCACCTTGATAAAGCCGGCGACGTTGGCGCCGACGACAAGGTTTCCGGGCCTTCCGCAGGTTTTGGAAGCGTCGTAGCTGCTGCTGAAAATGCCGCGCATGATTCCGAGAAGCTTTGCGTCGACCTCGTCGAAGGACCAGGAAAGGCGCTGGGCATTCTGGCTCATCTCCAGCGCGCTGACCGCGACCCCGCCGGCGTTTGCGGCCTTTGCCGGGCCGAACAGGACGCCGGCCTTGAGGAAAATCTCCGTCGCGCCGAGCGTGCAGGGCATGTTCGCGCCCTCGGCCACGGCTATGACGCCGTTTTTGACGAGGGTCTCGGTCGCCTTTTCGTCCAGCTCGTTCTGGGTGGCGCAGGGGAGTGCGATGTCGCATTTGACGTTCCAGATGTCGCTGTTGCACGGCGAGCTCTGCGCCGAGGGAACCTGATCCGTATATTCGCTGATGCGGCCGCGGCGGTCGAGCTTGATCTCCTTTATCACATCCAGCTTTATGCCCTCGGGATCGTGAATGAACCCGGCGGAGTCACACATGGCGACGACCCTCGCGCCCAGCGCGGTTGCCTTTTCGCAGGCGTATATCGCAACGTTGCCGGAGCCGGAAATGACGACCGTTTTGTCCTTAAAGCTCTCCTGCTTCATGCCGTGGAGCATCTCCTGGACGAAATAGCACAGCCCATAGCCCGTTGCCTCCGGGCGGACAAGGCTTCCGCCGAAGCTGAGCCCTTTGCCGGTGAGCGCGCCGCTCTCGGAGCGCCCGGTGATACGCCGGTACTGCCCGAAAAGATAGCCGATCTCGCGGCCGCCGACGCCGATGTCCCCCGCGGGGACGTCTGTGAACTGGCCGATATGCCGGTATAGCTCGGTCATGAAGCTCTGGCAGAAGCGCATGACCTCGGCGTCGGATTTACCCTTGGGATCGAAATCCGCGCCGCCCTTTCCGCCGCCGATCGGCAGGGAAGTGAGGCTGTTTTTCAGTATTTGCTCAAAGCCGAGAAATTTGATGACCGAGGGGCAGACCGTCGGATGGAAGCGAAGACCGCCCTTGTAGGGACCGATCGCGGAATTGAACTGGACGCGGTAGCCGCGGTTGATCTGCAGCCTGCCGCTGTCGTCGTACCACGGGACGCGGAAAGAAATGAAGCGTTCCGGCTCGACAAAAGCCTCGATCACGCCGCTCTGCTCGTATTCGGGACGGATGGCGAGAAGCGGTTCGAGACTCTCGAGCACCTCGCGGGCGGCCTGGAGAAACTCCGGCTCTCCGGGGTTTCTCTTTACGACGGTTCCATAGACTTTTTGCAAATACTTGTTTTCCAGCATATTTAATCTCCTTTACTGCCTTGTGATGTCTATGATTTAATACGTTACAGTATAACAATTAATATAATACGAAAAAACGCCGTTATTTGCAAGAAAAAAATTTACAGCTTGTAGAAAATTGAGTATTCCGGTGTTCATGAGGCCTTGCCTGCAGAGAACAGCAGTGTCGCATGCCACAACTATGACACATCTATGTGATATTATAAACAAACAGGGAAGTGGTTGATGTGCTTAATATTTTGGTCGTCGAAGATGAACAGGCGATTGCCAATCTGATATATGTCAAACTGAGCGATGAAGGGTATCGCTGCGCCTGCGCGTTCGACGGTAAACGGGGTGCGGACTTAATCGAAAGCGAAACCTATGATCTGATTCTCCTTGATATCATGTTGCCGGAAATCGACGGTTATGAACTGCTCGAATACATAAAGCCGATGGGGACGCCTGTTATTTTTATCACCGCAAAAGGCGCGGTAGACGATAGAATCAAGGGATTAAAGCTCGGCGCGGACGATTACCTTGTGAAGCCGTTTCAGATCGGGGAACTGTCGGCGCGGGTTGAGGCCGTATTGCGGCGGTATGGGAAAAGTGAAAAACAGCTTACTATCGAGGACGTTTTTGTTGATACGGAATCACGGCAAGTAACGAAAAGCGGTAAGGCTGTTGAATTGACGGTCAAGGAGTTTGATTTGCTTGTCGAGCTTATTCACAACAAAAATGTCGCACTTTACCGGGACAGACTCTATGAAAAAGTTTGGGGCGAGCCTTTTACCGGGGAGACCCGCACCTTGGACACACACATTCAGAGACTGCGAAAAAAGCTTGATTGGGAGGCTCGTATCAAAACCATTTTCCGTATCGGCTATCGGTTGGAGGTGTGAACTATGCGGCTGTTCGCCAAGTTTTTCCTGTGGGCGACGCTTGTTATCAGTGCCGCTCTGCTGTTTTCGGGCTATCTGCTGATTACCAATCCTCACGAAAACGCGGTAGGCCGTGAACGGGACAGGGCGCTTAATCAATATCAGTATGATAAGTTTACCATACAGGCGGAATTAATCACAAATGCGGCAAGTTTACAAAACGGCATATATGGCGGTATGTTAAACAGGCTCGCGTCGGATTTAAGCGGCAGCGTGGCGTTTTTTGATGGAGATAAAACGCTGCTGTACTCCGATCTTCCATCGCAGACTGACTTTGCTATGCTTGGCGATATATCCGACAATACCGTCGCCGATCGGATTCAGACAATAAATGAGAAAAGCTATGTCGTGGTGGGCGGCAAGCTCACGCAGAGCGGCGTGACGCTGTATCTGTTGATTGCTACGGATATAAGCCCTGTTGTCGCGCAGAAAGAGCTGATGGCGCAAAGCTTTATAAAAGTCTATTTCATCACGCTTGCTGTCAGCATGAGTATAATACTGCTGCTCTCTGCGCTTATGACGAGGCCGATTAAAAGGTTGGGCCGGGCTGCGGCGGAAATCGCCGGGGGCAATTACAGAGAGCGGATTCCCATCTCAAGCGGCGACGAAATTGGTGATTTGTCAAAAAGCTTCAACCTAATGGCAGACGCGGTTGAGGATAAGATAAACGCGCTTGCGGCAAATGCCCGGCAAAAGGAGGATTTTGTCGCCAGCTTTGCCCATGAACTCAAAACGCCGCTGACAGCCGTTATCGGATATGCGGATCTTCTCTATCAAAAGACGCTCCCGCCGGAACAGGCGAAAGACGCGGCAGGGTACATTTTGAGCGAGGGGCTGCGCCTTGAAGCCCTGTCGCTGAAGCTGATGGATTTAATTGTGTTGAACAGGCAGGATTTTACATTGGAGGTCTTGCCCTCGACTGCGCTTTTTCAGAATGTTGCCGGCGGCTTAAATCCGTTGCTCGAGGAAAAGAAGGTATCGCTTCATCTCAAAGTATCTTCCGCTTACATCAAAGTGGAATATGATTTATTCAAAACCCTTGTGTTAAATCTGATAGATAACGCGATCAAAGCCGGGGCTGACGATATAGAGGTTATTGGGAAACAAAGCGGCAATCGCTATTGTGTGAGCGTTTCCGACAACGGGCGCGGGATGCCGGCATCGGAGCTTGACCGCATCACCGAAGCGTTCTACAGGGTGGACAGATCCCGCTCCCGCAAGCAGCATGGCGCGGGGCTTGGACTGGCTCTGGCGTCAAGGCTAGCCGGGATACACGGCGGCGCGCTGCACTTCGAGAGCGAAGAGGGTACGGGCACAATTGTTACATTCGACCTGGCCTCGGCGGAGGGTGATGAAAATGCGTAAACAAAATGTACTTACAATTTTAGGTATTGCCCTGTCCTTTGTCATCGCGATCGGCGGATGGGCCGTGACAAGTATGCTGATCGACTTAAAATCAGACGCGCTGCTCTCAGCGGGCGGGCTCACCCCCGTCTATGCTCCGGCGGCCACATCGTCCGGTCATACGAAGCTTGATGATAACCCCAATATCATGGGAGAGGATATTTCGGGTGAACGGTCAATATTCAGTGCAATTGAAATCTCCAGAATCCTGTCGAATTGGGAATCCCGTGCAAATGAGCAGCCGCACGAGCCGATGGAAGGGCAGATTACGATGGAGCAAGCTATAGCTATAGGACAGAAGGGCTTATCCTATTTTTATGACCAGGGCATCATTCCGGCACAACTGCTGGAATACAGCAAAACGGATGCATACCTTTGCCAAAGGCAGCCGAGCGGAGGGGCGGGAAAAATGCTCAGTCCGGATTATAGCTATTGGGGGCTTTCATTCTCCGGTGAAAATGGTTCCGTAAGGTTCAGCATCAATGCCATGACGGGACAAATCTGGAAAGCGGATTTGGGGATAAACTCTTCTGAAACGGTATTAACGGAGGCAGTAAAAAAGATAAAAGCTGAACAAATGCTGGATGTTTTTACAGCCTATTTAGGCCTGACTGGCAGCGGTTCGTATTCGACGGATGGGCTGACAGCTTCTGAAAGCTTCGCTGACGGGATGCTCTACGCGGTTGCCCGTAGTATCTCTTTAAACAGTATCTCCGAGGGGGAAATCAACACGAATAGATATAGCATGGCCGTGTATCTGTCTGCCCACTCTCCAACTATAGGATAATTTGACAGTTTTGACACAGCTCTACCGCAACTGTATAACATCTCCCTGCTATGATTACCGAGTCATGGCAGGGAGATGTTTTATAGTTCGCCGCAGGTAAGCTATAAAAAACGCTATGCGGCGCGTCCCTCGCCGCGGCATGAAATTCAAGCATTCGCGTTATCAGCCCATGCTTTGATAAATTCATTATCAGAAAGGATATTTTCGCGTGAGCAACTACGAAAGAGCCGCCGAGCGTCGCCCCCGTCGCGGAGCGAGAATACTGCCTGCTTTTTTCACCCTGCTTTTGATTGCTGTTTTTTGTGTTGTCGGGGTCAATGCGCTTTTTAGCCGGCCAAATACGGCTGTGGCAGCCAGCCGGGAGGACGTAAGTCCATCTGATCGGCAGTCTGAGTCCGCTGCTTCATCAGGTCGGCAAACTGATAGAACGCGTCTGTCGTCAGCACGGAGTGAAAGCGAAGATTGGATGCTGACATTGGTAAATGCGGAAAATCAATTGTCCGAAAATGATTTGCCCCAGTTGAAATCATTGGTAAATGGACTGCAATTTGATGAACGGGCGATAGATCAGCTTAACGCCATGTTGTCGGCGGCAAGCGCGGAAGGATTGTCGCCGGTTGTATGCTCCGCTTATAGGTCGGCGGCAAAGCAGCGGACCTTGTATAATAATAAGGTCGCATCACTTGCCGCGGCGGGATTGAGCCGTGAACAGGCGGAGAAAGAGGCGCGGAGATACGTCGCTTATCCCGGCACGAGCGAACACAATTTAGGGTTGGCCGCCGATATAGTCTCGATGGACTATCAGTTGCTTGATGAAAAACAGGCGGACACCCCGGAGGTGAAATGGCTGATGGAACATTGCGCCGAATATGGATTCATACTGAGATACCCAAAAGATAAAACAGACATAACAGGCGTTACATATGAACCGTGGCATTTCAGATATGTAGGTGCTGCTGCGGCAGAAATTATGGAAAGCGGCCTTTGCCTGGAAGAATACTTGACCGATTGACGGAACTGAATAGGGTTTTGCGGCGCCGCAGCAGCGCCGCCGCAACGATTTGTACAAAGGAACCCGGCAGTGCCGATGGTTCTAAAAAGCTTTAACTATGCGAAGAAAAAGTGGTGATTTTGCGCAATCCTTCTTCGCCGTATCGGGGGCTTTATTCAAGAACGGACGAAAAGATAGCGGCTACGGCGTTTTTGTCCAGATCCATATAGCCGCGCAGGATACCGTCCGGGCCGCAGTTGCATTTATCGACCAGCGCCCGCAGGTCCTCCTTTGGTACGCCGAGTTCCTTTAAGGTAAGCGGCATGCCGATGGCGCTGAGCCAGGCCCGGAAGCGCTTGAGCCCGTCGTTGGCGGTGGCCTTCACGTCCCCCATATCGGGGTCCGCGCCGAATACCTTGACCCCGAATTGCGCGACGCGCGCGGCCTGCTCCGGCGTGCCGTGATCGGTGATATACTGGAGCCATGCCGGCATGACCACCGCCAGGCCCGCGCCGTGCGCCGTATCGTAGGTTCCGCTCAGCTGTGCTTCCAGCCCGTGCTCGCCGCCTCTGGCGGGATCGGCGCGCCCGATGCCCGTCACATCGTTGTGGCTGAAGGAACCGGCCAGCATCAATTCCGCGCGTGCCTCGTAATCATTCGGATTCGCGCAGGCAACAGGCGCATATTTGACGACCGTCCGCAGGGTCCCCTCGCAATATTCGTCGCCGAGCCTGCTGGAGGAAGCGGTAAAGTAGCGCGAGACCGTGTGCGCGAAGATGTCCGCAGAGCCCGCGCCGGTCTGGTAGCGGGAAACCGAGCAGGTCAGCGCCGGGTTCATGATGGCAAAGACCGGGCGGCAGGCCACATACGTAAAGCCCCGCTTGTGCCGGTCCCCGATATCGTTGAGCAGAACGCTGGAGCCGCTTGTTTCGCTGCCCGCCGCGGCAATGGTGTGGATCGTGCCTACCGGAGCCATTTTTTCGGCTTTGGTTCCGCTGTAAAACTGCCAGTAGTTTCCGTCGTTGGCAAGCCCCAGCGCGATGGCCTTGGCGGTATCAATGGCGCTGCCGCCGCCCACGCCGAGCAGAAAGTCGACGCCCTCTGCCTGCGCCGTCTTCAAGCCCTTCTCCACAAGAGAACGGCGGGGGTTGGGCTGTACGCCGCCCAGCTCCACAAAAGGGATGCCGCCGCCGCTCAGCGCGGCCGCGACCGTATCGTACAGGCCGATTTTCTTGATGGAACCGCCGCCGTATACCAGCATCACCTTGGTTCCGCCATATTTACGGATCAGCCGCGCGACCTCGGTTTCGGTGTTCCTGCCGAACAGGATTTCCGTATACATATGAAACGAGAAATTTGTGAAGGTTTTCATTGCGCGCTCCTTTTACTTATCACACCGATATGCAGATTTTTTCGCCGTTTTGTGCACTTCTCTTGCAGGTATTTTACCATCTTCAGCGCCGAAAGTCACGCCCTTTATACATCTGACGCTATAATCTGATGCTACAGTGCCAAGGCAGGCTGTCCGGAATTGAAAAAGGGGCGGAAAGCGGAGGGAAGCGCCAGGTCCCCGGCCAGCTTTTCCCGCGTCACCCACAGGAAGTCGGAGGGCATGCTTTCGCAGGCCGCCGAATAACTGATCATCTCCCATTCGACGTGGGTAAAAACATGCTTCCGCCTGATCCCCTCGCTTATCCCGGCGGCGGAAACGCCCCACTCAGCCAGAACAGTTTTTGCCTGTTCCGGGGTCAGGCTGCCTTCTGTATTGGGGAATTCCCAAAGCCCTCCGAGCAGGACCTTTGCCGGACGCCGTCTGACCGCGAGCCTATCCCCGCAGTACAGCAGAAAGACCGTTTTTTTCTCCTTCTTCCGGGGCGCTTTCTTCGCCTTGACCGGAAGCGCGGCCTGCGTGCCGGTCTGACAGGCCCTGCACAGATGCGCAAGCGGACAGGCGCCGCAGTTCGGCGCGGCCTTCGGCAGGCAGACCGTTGCGCCGAGCTCCATGAGGCTCTGCGTGAAGTCGCCGCTGCGTGCCTTCGGATAAATGCCGCGCAGCAGCCCGGTGATCGCCTCCTTTACGGCGGGGAGCGAGATGTCCGAGCTGTTCCCGGTGAGCCTCGCGGCCACGCGCAGCACGTTGCCGTCCACGGCCGGAATGGCCTGTCCGAAGCAGATGGACGCGATTGCGCCCGCCGTATACTTTCCGATCCCCGGCAG
>JAISDV010000096.1 GCA_031264545.1 Oscillospiraceae bacterium
TTTCATTCCGTTACCCTCCTTGCGCCGTAGAGCGCGGGCTCCTGCAGACCTTTGAATGCGCTCAGGGACTTGATCATCAGCCGGGAAGCCGTTACGCCGGCCAGGAAATTCATGATAACGCCGCAAAGCAGTGTGTAGCCGAAGGAGAGCATCGAGCCGGAGCCTAGGGCGATCAGAACGACGGAGACGATAATCACGGTGATATTCCCGTCAAAAACGGAGGCGAAAGCGCGGTGGAAGCCGGCGTCGATCGCGGAGCGCAGGGTTTTACCGGCGTTCAGCTCCTCCTTGATACGCTCGGAGACGATGACGTTCGCGTCGACGCCCATGCCGATGGACAGGATAACGCCCGCGATACCGGGGAGCGTAAGCGTAAACTGCGGAATGGACAGCGCGAGAAGCTGGCCGACGACCTGCAGAACGAGCGCGATGCAGGCAACGAAGCCGGGCAGCCTGTAATACAGCAGCATGAACAGGCAGACGAGACCGAAAGCGACCTGGCCGGCAAGAATCATGACGCCCAGCGCGTCCAGGCCGAGCGTCGGGCTGATAATGTTCGCATCGTGCGCGATCATGGAGAAGGGCAGGGAACCGGAATTGATTTTAGCGGCAAGCTCTTTCGCTTCCGCAAGATCCGTTTGGCCGGTAATAATGGCGCTGCCGTCGGTTATCGCGCTGTTTACCGTCGGTGCGGAAATCTCCGTGTCGTCCATGTAGATCGAAATTCTCTGACCGACCAGCCTTGCGGTAGCCTCGGCAAATTTCTTTGTTCCCTCCGGGGAGAGCTCGAGAACGACAACATAAGAGGCGGACTGCTCGTCGAACGACGCATAGCTTTTTGTCACGTCCGCACCCTCGAGGACGACGGCATTGTCAGGGTCGCGGAAGGTAAGCAGTGCGGTTTCGCCCAGCTCTGAGATGGCCTGCTGGGGGTCAAAATCCGTCTCGCCGGATTTCCAGGGAAACCGGACGATGACGGCTCCGCTGCTCTCGTCGACCATGACCTCGCGGTCGGAAATATTCGCAGCGTCCATGCGGGTTTCTATGATGCTCTTTGCCGCCTCGAGCTCGTCCGCAGTTGGTGTGCGGTCGAGCTCCTTGGGCGTGTAAGTGGCCTCGGCGCCGCCGCGGATATCGATTCCGAAACGCATCTCGTCGGCGCCCTTGAGCTCGAGCGTCCCGATATGCAGCCCGTAAAAAGCGACGTAAAGCAGGGCGGCCGTAATCAGAACCGCGATAAAAAATACGTTTTTACTTGCCTTCAACTTTTTCATTCCTCCCATTCCGTCCTGAGCCGGATACCGGGCAAAGCCCGGGGAACATCCTCATTCATTATAAATGCTTTTCGCTTTCTGTCAACAGGAACAGGATAGCTTGTCCGGTATGCCGCGCATGTCCGTTACTGAACAGCACATCCCGGCATGGAAATTGCCCGGCGCCGTAACGCGCCGGGCCGCCGTTTTTACGGCTTATACTGCATACCGGTATGATCGATCTCATATTCGCCCGTGAGGAGTATTTCGGATACCGGCACGATGCTGTAGCCGTCCGCGATAAGACCCTCGATGATACCCGGCAGCGCCGCCGGCGTGTTCTCCGCCGCGTTGTGAAACAGGACGATGGAGCCGGGCACGACCTTGCCGAGTACCCTCTGCGAAATTTCCGGGGCCGAGATGCCCTTCCAGTCGAGAGAATCGACGTTCCACTGAATGGCGGTCATCCCGATCGCGTTGACGGTTCTGATAACGTGGTCGTCATATTCTCCGTAGGGACAGCGGAAAAGCGTCGGCCGGACCCCGGTGACCCGCTCGATCTTATCGTTGCAGGCGTTGAGGTTTTCGATGATCCGGGTCTCGTCGAGCATACTGAAATGCGCGTGGTCGTCGGAATGGCTCATGACCTCGTGCCCGGCGTCGGAGAGTGCCTTGACCGATTCGGGATATTTGTCTACCCATGCGCCGACAACAAAGAAGGTCGCTTTTATATTGTAATTACCGAGAATGCCGATCAGCGTCTGCGTGTCCTCGTTGCCCCAGGCCGCGTCAAAGGTCAGGCTGACGGCCTTGTTATCGCGGTCGACGCAGTAGATCGGCAGCTCCCGCTGCGTCGCGCTCGCGCCGACTATGGCGGGGCTGTCGATCAGCCACGGCAATCCGAAGAGAAAGCCCAGGGCCAGGATCGCTACCGTCTCTTTTTTATGTCTTTTAAGCCAGCTTCCGGCTCTGTAAATTTTGTAATTCATAAGACGACCTCCCGCAAATCCGTTTGGTACATCCTATGATTTAACAGGAAACATTACAACTTGTTTTACTTGCAGATTGCGCCGTCTTTCGGAAAAGATCAAATCAGAGTTTCATGGCGAGCGCGATTGCCTGTGCGACCGCATCCGAAATTTTGCCGGGGCGGCAGGAATCGCCGATGTTGTAAATTTCGGGACAGTCGTCCCTGAGCGCGCGGTATAGGCGGTCGTCCGGCAAGGCGCCGGAAGCGACGATGAGCGTATCGCAGGGAATGCGCGCGCGGATGCGCTTTTTCGGCTCGGCGGCGCCGGTTTCGCGCGCCCTTGCCCGCTGCTCGCGGGTCTTCGGCTCGGGCGCTTCGATTTCGACGGAGGAAGCCGTGGCTCCGAGTACCGCGGCGAAGGGATATTGCTTTACGCCGAAGCGCGTGAGCGCCTTCATGAGCGGCCAGGCCGTACCCGGCTCAAAGCCCGTACCGATTTTTGCCACATCGACGATTGTGATGCTCCGACGCGTCCTGTCGAGCAGGGTCAGCGCCTTTTCAGGTGTTTCTGAGCGCTGAGACAACATAAAATACAGCGCGTCCGGCGAGAGCGCCGCTTCCTCGGCGAGAAAGCCCGCGCATTCGCAGCCGACGGCTCCGCCGCCCAGGATCACCACATCGCGCCCGGCGGTCACCCTGCCGCTGAAAATATCCAAGGCGCTGCAGACGGGCATATCAGCGCCCTCAGGCAGAGCAATGCTTTTCGGCGTGCTGCCGGTTGCGGTGACGACAATGTCGAAGCCGGAGGCGACAATTTCCCCCGGTGAAGCGTTTTTGCTGAGGGACAGCGTGACGCCGAGCTTTTCGAACATTGCGGAGTAGTACGGCACGAGGTTAAGAAACTCCCGCTTTGCGCGGGACGCGGCGGCGAGAAGCAGCTGCCCGCCGATCACGCCGGCTTTTTCCCAGACCGTCACGTCGTGACCTGCGGCGGCGGCCTGAACTGCGAATTCGCAGCCCGCGGGTCCTGCGCCGAGGACGAGTATCGCCTTCGGCTCCTTTGCCCGCCGGGGCTTCAGCTCGGCCTCACGGCCGGCAAAACCATTGACCAGACACTCAACAGGCTCGGCAAAGAAGGTCTTTGCCAGACAGCCCTGATTACAGGCGACACAACGCCGGATGAGCCGGTCCTCGCCTTTTTCGGCCTTCCCGGGCCAATCCGGGTCGGCAATCAGCGGACGGGCAAGACTCACGAGGTCGGCCTCGCCGGCGGCCAGCACGCGCTCGGCAAGGGCGGGGTCGTTGATACGGTTGCTGGCGGCGACGGGGATGTCCACCGCGTCTCTGACCGCGGCCGCAAGGTATGTAAAGCCGCCGCGCGGAAGCTCGCCGGTGAGCTGGGGGATAACGGTTTCATGCCAGCCGCCCGTGACGTTGATAAGCTGGATGCCGGCCTTTTCGAGACGCTGCGCAAACAGGACGGCCTCGGCGTTCGTATTCGAGCCGGGGACAAAATCGTTGCCCGCGATGCGCACGCAGACCGGATAGTCCGGGCCGACTGCACCGCGGACGGCCGCGACGACCTCGAGCGGGAAGCGGACCCGGTTTTCCCACGAGCCGCCGTATTCATCCGTGCGCAGGTTCGTTTTCGGGGAGAGGAACTGGCTGATGAGATAGCCCGCAGAGGCGGAGATTTCGACAACGTCAAAGCCGGCTCTTTTCGCCCGCGCCGCGGCTTCGGCCCATTTGGCGATAACTGTTTTGATTTCGTCCCGCGTCATTTCCTTCGGCATTTCTTTTGTAAATTTGCTCAGCACGGCGGAGGGGGCAAGGGCCTCGCGTCCCTCGTTCGCGATCGAGTGGGCATAAGCGCCCGCGTGATAGAGCTGGACGCCGGCCTTCGCTCCGCGCAGGTGCATGCCGTCGGTAAACTTGCGGTAGCCGGGAATAAAATCGTCCGTCTGAAGGCTCATCATCCCGGGGGAGCCGCCGTATTCATCAAAGCGGCAGCCGCCGACGAAAACGAGCGCCGCGCCACCCTCGGCCCTGCGCCAGTAAAATTCGCTGAAGCGGGCGTTGGCATAGCCGTCCATATTGTACATCAGGTGTACGGCGGACATGACGACACGATTTTTTAACTCGAGCCCGCCGATCCGAATGGGGCTGAAAAGCCGCTGATATTTCATAAGCCTCCTATGCGTTCCACGCGCGTATCTTTTCGGCCAGCCAGTCCGCCCATTCTTCGATGCCCTCGCCGGTCTTGGCGGAGATCTCAAATACGGCAATATCCGGGTTGAGCCTTTTTACACGCTCGCGTACGGCGTTCGCGTCGAAATCAAAGTAGGGCTTGACGTCGATCTTGTTAATCAGAAGGGCGGAGACCTTTGAGAACATCAGGGGATATTTCAGGGGCTTGTCATCCCCCTCGGGCACGCTCAGGAGCATCACGTCAAAGGATGCGCCGGTATCGAATTCCGCGGGGCAAACGAGATTTCCGACGTTTTCGAGGACGACAAAGTCGAGGTCCTCCGTGCCGAATTCGTCGATGCCGCTTTCGGTCATGCCCGCATCGAGGTGACACATACCGCCCGTGTGGAGCTGGATGGCCTTCGTTCCGGCGGCGGCGACGATCTCAGCGTCAACGGCGGAGTCAATATCCGCTTCCATAACGCCGATGCGAAACCGATCCCTGAGCGCCTCGATAGTGCGGAGAAGGGTCGTGGTTTTGCCGGAGCCGGGCGAGGACATGAGGTTCATCAGACAGGTTTTTTCCTTTTTGAGCCTTTCCCTGAGCCTGCCGGCCTCAAGGTCGTTGTTTTCATAAACGCTCTTTTTGATTTCCAATATCCTGACGTTGTCCATGTGATGCTTCCTTTCCAAGCCTGAATGTCTTCGGGCGTTCCGGCGGTCAGCTCATACCGAATTCCTGCATTCTCCTGTAAAATGTGCTGCGCGACAGGCCGAGGTATTCTGCAGCCTTTGTCCGGTTGTTCCGGCACTTGCGAAGGGCCATCTCGAATTTTTCCCGCTCGTCCAAACCATAGATATCGAAGGGGATGGGCGCGGCGGGTCGTTCCTCCGGCATAGTTTCGAGAAAATAGTCTCCCAAGTAGTTTTGTATCTCTTTTTCGCCGATAAGCGTCTCCTCATGGGTGCTGATGATACCCTCAAGCAGGTTTTGCAGCTCGCGGATATTGCCCGGCCAAGAATATCTGCCCAGAAAATCGAGCGCGGTCTTCGTCAGGCGAATATCGGGCTTATCCATGCGCGCGCAGAGCTTCCTGATAAAATATTCCGCGAAGAGGTAAACGTCCGCGCCCCGGTTTTTGAGCGGCGGAATGTTGATCCGGATGATACTCAGGCGGTAGAAGAGGTCCTCCCGGAAGAGCGCCTTCTCGATCAGCTCCTTAAGATTTTTGTTCGAGGCGGCGATGATGCGGACGTCAACCTCGATCAGGTCGTTTCCGCCGACCTTGCGGAAGGTCTTTTCCTCCAGCACCCGCAGCAGCACCGACTGCACCTCCATGGGTATGTCCCCGATTTCGTCGAGAAACAGCGTGCCGTGGTTGGCGAGCTCGAATTTTCCGATGGAGCCCTCGCGCTTTGCGCCGGTGAACGCGCCGCTTTCATAGCCGAACAGCTCGCTCGCGATCAGTTCCTTGGAAAATGCCGCGCAGTTAATGGCCACAAAGGGCTTGTGGCTGCGCTTGGACGCGTTGTGGATGGCCTGGGCGAAATCGTCCTTTCCAACGCCGGACTCGCCCTGGATGAGGATATTGCTGTCTGAGAGCGCGGCGATCTTGCTGCGTTTGATCGTTTCGAGCATCAGCTCATTCTCGCCGATGACGTCGTTGAAGGTAAATCGCGCGTTGTTGTCCGTGAACTTCGAGGACATCCGGTTTGCCCGGCCGTTCGGACTGATAGAGATCGTGATGCCGTCCGGGTGGAACTTGTTCTGCTTATAGGTCGCGATGCTCATATTGACGAAGACTCGGCCGCTGCTCACGGAGAGCGGGATGATTTTGTCGCTGACCACCTTTTTGGCCTCGAGCATGCTCCAGAATTCACGATTATCCGGCGGAGAGAGGATAATTTCCTCTAATGTCAGGTGATAGGTATCGGGCTTTTTGATGCCGAGTATTTTAAACACCTGATCGTTGATGATGACGACCTCGTTCCTGCCCTTGTTCTGCCGTAAAAAGATCGAGCCCTGTTCCTCGTCGCTCGAGGTGAACATGCCGATGTTCTGAAAGAGAAAGATGTCCAGCTCGATACTCCTGGCGAGCGTTATGGCGATGGACAGCAGGTAATGGTTGCTTTTTTCCTGCGGTATGGCGACGACGATACTTCCGTACACCTCGTTTTCAGTCAGGCAGATCGGAGCAAAGTAATACGAGCCGTCGATCAGGAAGCGGGAATAGTTCATGTATCCCGGCAGCTCGACGGCTTTTCTGGTTTGGATACCGAGCGAAAAGGGGTTTGTGCCGATGGTTTCCTCCGACCACTTTGTCCCGCTTCCGATTTCGCTCTGGCTGAGCCAGTCGTCCTCCGATGCGGCTCCGTAAACTTTAAGCAGAATGCCTTCCTTGCTGAAAAGCAAAACGCGCAGCGCATTCTCGGTCGTGTTTGCGATAAAGTGGTTGATGACCCAGTCCGAACAGATGAGAAGACGCCGGTATGTTTTTTTACTTCTTTCAAGCTCGCCCTGTGTCAGCTCTTTGGGCAGCGCGCGCTCAAAATCGATGTTTCTGCTGTCGCTGCGTTTCCAGGCGTCTATAAGGTCCGCGCTCTGCAGCGCCTGATCCGCTTCACCCCTATGTAACCCGGCCCATTTTTCATGATTCTCGAGCTTCTGCATGGGAAAACCTGTCCTTTCGTGATTTATGCCAAGCGGGAAATGAGAAAACACGAATAAAATTTCCGAAATCTTTAAAACACCAGTGCGCGGTTAACAATATTTACCAATATTCTGTTCCGGAATATTGTATCACAGACCGATAGGCGTATCAAGCAGGGAAATCACTAATATCCCGAAAAACTGCGGCAAACAGCGGGCAGGGTACCCCGATACTTTTGATAATATCTCTCTTGAATATTTGCTGTGCTGATGTTATAATAAACGAAAAGCGTTGCTATATGTTCATTGTGTTATATATACCATAATGCGGTGCGGTGCGGCAGCAGTGAAAATCGTTCCGTTGCGGCAAATTCGGCAAATCTCCGCGCAAGGACTGTTATCACGCCGTATATTCGGCATAATATGGCATTTCCCGGGGGGGACATATTGTGAAAAAAGAGCGCATTTCAAATAATGTTATCAGACGCTTACCGATGTATCTCAGGAAGCTCGATGATTTGATATATCACGGGGTGGACAGGATTTCTTCGGGCGAGCTTGGTAAGCAAATGGGGCTGACGCCATCGCAGATCAGGCAGGATTTCAGCTGCTTCGGCGAATTTGGCCAGCAGGGCTACGGCTACCGGGTGGCCGAGCTCAGAGAACAGGTCGCGCGTATTCTTGGTATGCACAGGGGACTCCGGGCAGCTATCGTCGGTGTCGGTAATCTGGGTCACGCGCTGGTCGAGAACTTCGGCTTTGAGGAACAGGGCTTCAACCTCGTCGCCGCTTTCGACTCGAGCCCCGGCATAGTGGGAACTGTCATTTCCGGTATCCCCGTTTATGACAGCGCCGCGCTCACAGACTGGCTCAGGCGGAATCCCATCGACATCATCGTGCTTACCGTCCCGAAGCGGATTGCCAGAAGTATGGCGGAAACGGTCGCGGACTGCGGTGTCAGGGGTATCTGGAATTTTACAAATATTGAGCTTGAATTGGACAGGCCCGATGTCAGGGTCGAAAACATCCATTTCTCGGACAGCTTGCTCACGCTCGGCTATTTTCTTGCGGAACAGGACAGCGCAGAGAAGAATGGATAGCCGGCGTGGCCGCCACTTGGAGGAAAACGTGTCTATAAAGCGAATATTATTAGTGATTTTGGCGCTTGCGCTCCTTTGCGGGCCCGCATCCGCCGCCGCCGTCTCTGCGGGAGACTCGGGCGACCCGCTCATATCGAAAAGCTATATCGACGGTATCTATCCCGATCTCGTGCTTGCCGCTCCGTTCAAAAACCTTTCCGACGCGATGACTGCGCTCGCGTATAAGCTCTCCCAGACCTCATCCTCGCAGAGCGGCGTTGCCTACAGGCTCGTGATGCCGGACGGCACAATTTCCCTGACCGCAGGCTCGGGGTTTACACTTGTCTTCGGCTCGGTTCGCCTCACCGCAAACAGCGGAACGGTTCTCGACCTGACGAGCGGTACCCCGGTTTCCCGCGGCAGCAGCCTGGTTTCAGGGCACCGCTATCTTGCCGCCGAGAATACGACGGCGGCGGCGACCGCCGTCACCGGCTCCAAAATCGCCGTCTGCGGCAGCGTATTCCTTAAAACAGCGGCGGCTCCGACCTTTACGGACGTTACGGAGAATCATTGGCATTATCCCTATGTCTGCTACGCGGTTCAGAAGGGTCTGGTGAACGGGCGTAACGCGCAGTCTTATGATCCGGACGCGAACCTCTCCATTGCCGAGGCCGTCAAGCTTGCTGCCTGTATGCACCAGCTTTATGGCAGCGGCAGAGTTACGCTGGTAAACGACCCTGCCCTCTGGTATAAGAGCTATCTCGATTATGCGCTTGCAAACGGGATAGTGACCAAAACCTATGCCAATTACGACGCCGCGATTACGCGGAGTGAATTTGTCGCCGTCTTCTACCCGGCTCTGCCGAAATCGGCGTATGTCCAGAAAAATGCGGTGGGCGGCAACGCGATCCCGGACGTGAAAGCGAGCGCCGAGAACGCCGAACAGATATACGCTTTCTACCGCGCCGGGATACTCATCGGCTCAGATGGATACGGCACCTTTTACCCGGGAAATCCTATCAGAAGGAGCGAGGTTGCCGCTATCGTAACGCGTATGTTCGAAGAGGACGCGCG
The DNA here is from genome assembly GCA_031264545.1 of Oscillospiraceae bacterium. Classification (GTDB taxonomy): domain Bacteria; phylum Bacillota; class Clostridia; order Oscillospirales; family Oscillospiraceae; genus UBA2658. The sequence goes on from JAISDV010000096.1 coordinate 9,214, forward strand.
TCAGTCCATTACGCTCTGACAAACCATCACAGCGGTCGTCCGGGCGGAGCATTGCTCCGCTTCAGGCGCGGCCGCAGAATTAAGGCAGGAGTGATACCAACGTCTGATACTTCCGATACCAGCGGCCTTTTTGATACGATCGCCGCGGTCGCCACGGGCGCTGTCACCTCGGCTGTCGGTATCGTCAGGCTTTCCGGCCCTGCGGCAATTGAAATCGCGTCGCGCGTCTTCGCGCCCGTTTCGGGGAAATCGCTTTCCGGCTGCCGTGACCGCTGTCTCGTTCTGGGCGAGCTTCGGGATGCGGATGGCGCACTGATTGACCGCTGTCTCTGCGCAGTAAGCCGTGCGCCGAACAGCTATACGGGCGAAAACACGGCGGAGCTCCAATGCCACGGCTCGCCGACCGTATTGCGGCTGACGCTCGAGGCGCTTTTTCACTGCGGCGCGCGGCAGGCATTTCCCGGGGAATTTACCAAAAGAGCCTTCCTCAATGGCCGCATGGATCTGACCCGGGCCGAGGCCGTTATCGACCTGATAGACGCCGAAACAGGCGAGGCTGCGCGGAACGCCGCGGGTCAGCTCGGCGGCGCGATCCTGAGGAGGACCGATACTGTCTATGCCGGGCTGGTTGACATAATATCGCACTATCACGCTGTATTGGACTATCCGGACGAGGACATCGATGAATTTCACATAGAAGCCTATGAAAAGGCGCTCGAAAGGGCAGGGGAGACGCTGGAAAAGCTCCTCGCCACCTTTGCGCGCGGCAGGGTCATGAAGGACGGCGTAAGAGCCGTGATCGTCGGCAAGCCAAACGTGGGAAAGTCCTCGCTTCTCAATGCGCTTGTGGGTTTTGACCGCGCTATTGTCACGGCTGTTCCCGGGACGACGCGGGATACCGTTGAGGAATGCATCTCGCTCCGCGGGATAAAGCTGCGCTTATCAGACACCGCGGGACTGCGCGGAACGCGCGATCCGGTTGAAAGTCTCGGCGTTGAACGGGCGCTGCAGGCGGCCGCCTCCGCTGATCTGGCGCTTGCCGTTTTTGACGGCTCTGAGCCGTTTTCCGACGAGGACGAAGCCGTGATCCGCGCTGCCGGCACGGCCGGGCACGCCGTCGCCGTGATCAACAAGACCGACCTTCCCCGGAGGCTCGATTCCTCCGCAATTGAACGCGGTTTTGAAACAGTCCTGCACGTCTCAGCCCGCGGGAAGACGGGGCTCGACGCGCTGGATTCGGCCATATCGGCGCTTTACCCGCTTCCGGGCGTTCCAATCGGCGAGATACTGACGAACGCAAGGCACGCGGATGCGGCGGGACGGGCGCTTGCCTCGATCAAAGAGGCCGCCGCCGCGCTCAGGACCGGCGCAACGCCGGATATTATCCTGACAGAGATCGAGACTGCTTTGGCCGCGCTTGGGGAGCTTTCAGGCAAAACCGTTCGGGACGATGTTGTCAAGCGCATTTTCGAGCGTTTCTGTGTGGGGAAATAGCCCCGCCGTAACTGCGTGTATATATAATTTTATATATTCAATGTCCGTATACAAAAGGAGGAACTGTATGAGCAAAAAATATGTCTACCTTTTTTCGGAAGGTAACGGCAAAATGCGCGAGCTGCTGGGCGGCAAAGGCGCAAACCTTGCGGAGATGACCATTCTCGGTCTGCCTGTCCCGCGCGGCTTTACGATCACCACCGAGGCCTGCACGAAGTATTATGACGACGGAGAAACGATTTCCCCCGAAATTCAGGAGGAGATCATGAAATACGTTGCCGAACTCGAGCAGCTTACCGGGAAACGCTTCGGAGACATCGAGAGGCCGCTGTTGGTTTCCGTCCGCTCCGGCTCGCGCGCTTCCATGCCCGGCATGATGGACACGATCTTAAACCTCGGCCTTAACGAACAGGTCGTTGAAGTCATCGCCAAAAAATCCGGTAATCCCCGCTGGGCTTACGACTGCTACAGGCGCTTCATCCAGATGTACTCAGACGTCGTTATGGAGGTCGGCAAGAAACACTTTGAAGAGCTGATCGACAGGATGAAAGAAGCGCGCGGTGTCAAGCAGGATACCGAGCTGACGGCGGACGACCTCAAGCTCCTTGCCGGGCAGTTCAAGGCGGAATACAAAGAAAAGATCGGCGCGGATTTTCCGTCTGACCCGGTTGACCAGCTCATGGGCGCGATCAAGGCCGTTTTCCGCTCCTGGAATAATGCCCGCGCCATCGTCTACCGCCGTATGAACGACATCCCCGGCTCCTGGGGCACAGCCGTCAACGTACAGGAGATGGTATTCGGCAATCTGGGCGACACCTCCGGCACCGGCGTTGCGTTCACCCGCAATCCGGCGACCGGCGAGAAGAAGCTTTTCGGCGAATTCTTGATGAACGCCCAGGGCGAGGATGTCGTCGCCGGCATCCGCACGCCTCAGACGATTGACCAGCTCAAGGAGGTCATGCCGGAAGCCTATGCCGATTTCGTTAAGATCTGCGAAACGCTTGAAAGCCATTACCGCGATATGCAGGACATGGAATTTACTATCGAGGATAAGAAGCTCTTCATGCTTCAGACCAGAAACGGCAAACGCACCGCCGCCGCCGCCCTCAAGATTGCCTGCGACCTTGTTGACGAGGGCGTGGTCAGCGACAAAGACGCCCTTCTGATGATCGATCCCAAACAGCTTGACGCGCTGCTCCACCCTCAGTTCGACGCTGAAGCCCTCAAAAAGGCCGAGCTGATCGGAACCGGCTTGGCGGCCAGTCCCGGCGCCGCGTGCGGCAGAGCCGTGTTCACGGCTGAGGACGCCAAGGAATGGGCGCAGAGGGGCGAAAAGGCCATTCTGGTCCGCCTTGAGACCTCGCCCGAGGATATCGAGGGCATGGCCGCCGCGCAGGGTATACTCACCGTCAGAGGCGGCATGACCTCCCACGCCGCAGTTGTCGCGCGCGGTATGGGCGCATGCTGCGTCGCCGGCTGCGGCGCGATCAAGATGGACGAGGCCAACAAGCGCTTTGAGCTCGGCGGCAAGATTTATAGCGAAGGCGACTGGCTCAGTCTCGACGGTTCGACCGGCAGCATTTACGGCGAGGCCGTCAGGACGACGGACGCTGCCATCGGCGGCGAGTTTGGCCGTATCATGGCCTGGGCGGATAAGTACAGGACGCTCAATATACGCACCAACGCCGACACGCCGCGCGACTCGGCCCAGGCAAAAAAGTTCGGCGCGGAGGGTATCGGCCTCTGCCGCACCGAACACATGTTCTTCGAGGCGGACCGTATCCCCGCCATCCGCGAGATGATCGCCTCGGAAACCGTTGAGCAGCGCGAAAAAGCGCTCGCGAAGCTCGAGCCGATGCAGCAGTCCGACTTTGAGGGCATTTATGAGGCGATGGAAGGGTGCCCGGTCACCATCCGTTACCTTGACCCGCCTCTCCACGAATTCCTTCCCACCGATGAAGCGGATATCGCCACACTTGCCGCCGACCTCGGCAAGACTGTCTCAGATATTAAGGCGATCATCGCATCTCTGCATGAGTTCAACCCCATGATGGGTCATCGCGGCTGCCGCCTGGCTGTTACCTATCCCGAAATCGCCGTTATGCAGACAAAGGCCGTCATCAAAGCCGCTATCAACGTCCAGAAGAAGCACCCGGACTGGAACCTTGTCCCCGAGATCATGATCCCGCTGGTCGGCGAGGTCAGGGAACTCCGGTATGTCAAGAAGATCGTCACCGATACTGCGGACGCCGTTATCAAGGACGCCGGCGTCAAGCTGGATTACAAGGTTGGCACGATGATCGAGATCCCGCGCGCCTGCGTGACAGCGGATGAGATCGCGCAGGAAGCTGAGTTCTTCTCTTTCGGAACAAACGACCTTACCCAGATGACCTATGGCTTCAGCCGTGACGACGCGGGAAAATTCCTCGACGCCTACTATCAGAAGAAGATACTCGAGTCTGATCCGTTTGCGCGTCTGGACCAGACCGGCGTCGGCAAGCTCGTCCGGCTCGCTGTCAAGCTCGGGCGCGAGACGCGTCCGGATCTCAAGATCGGTATCTGCGGCGAGCACGGCGGGGATCCTTCCTCTGTGGAGTTTTGCCACAAGACCGGCCTGAACTATGTCTCCTGCTCGCCCTTCCGCGTGCCCATCGCGCGCCTGGCCGCAGCTCAGGCGGCGATCCGCAGCTTGGAAGA
>JAISDV010000110.1 GCA_031264545.1 Oscillospiraceae bacterium
TGCGCCCGGGTTTACCCTTTTATATCCCCGGGGGGTTACAGGAATGTCTTGTGTTCTCAAATGAGGGGCCGCGCGGTTTGGGGCAAGCGGGCGCGGCCGCTCGGTTGCTCCGCCGGGAGCAAATTTTCTCACAAGCCGCGGTATCTGTCGGGCCTGAGCAGTGTTTCATCGGTCATTGCCCGGCGCACCTGGGAAAGGAGCCGCGCCCTGTCGCCCGGCAGCGTTCCCCGGAGCACGAGCCTGTTTGAGGCGTGATTGCTGCGGATAACGCAGTCCTTTTTGCAGTCGGCGTTCGTGAGGATAAGCTCAAGCTCCCTGATAAGCGCCTGCGCGTCCAGCGGCTGGAACTTCCCGGTCCGGAGGTCTTCGGAGATTGAAGAACCGGGCGCAATCATCAGCGTCATCAGGCCGACAAAGGACGCGCCCATTTCGCCGATCTGCTTCCCAGTCATAACGGCGTGCTCCTCCATCAGCGCCCGGCCGCCGAGGCCGGAGATGAAAGTGACGGAAACGGCTATCCCGGCGTTTTCCGCCCGCCGCACCGCGGCGGTGATCTCCTCGGGCGTTTCGCCCTTATTGACCCGCCTGAGCACCTCCGCCGAGCCGGATTCCGCGCCGATGTAGATGATCCCGAGCCCCGCGTCCCGGAGACTTCGCAGCTCGCCGCCGCTCTTGCGCCGGATGTTGTCCGCCCGGCCGTAGATGCCGATGCGGGCGCATTCGGGGAACAGAGCCTTCGCCGCCTCCAGCAGAGGCAGCAGCCTTTCGGCCGACAGGCACAGCGCGTCGCCGTCGGCAAAAAAGATGCGTTCCACGCGGGCGTTCTCCCGCCGCGCCCGGCGGAGATCGGCATAGATCTCATCAAAGGAACGCGCCCGGAATTTTTTGTCCCAATACATCGGGCAGAAGGTGCAGGCGTTGTGCGAACAGCCGATCGTGGCCTGGATGATCAGGCTGCCGGCCTCGCTCGGCGGACGGTAAACGCTGCCCTCATAACGCATGAATGCGTCTCCCTCCTATGCTTCTCATAATACGAACAGGCTATTATTATCACAAGGCGGTTCAGCGCCGTTTTTTTCGGTCTATACGGCTTTCCAGGCCTGTGAGCAGCCTGCTCATCAGGCCCTTATTGACGAGAACGATCGCGATAACGCTGACGGCGACGCCAGCGAAAATGTCCAGCACCGAATGCTGTTTGATAAAAACCGTCGCACAGACAATCGTCAGGCAGAGCGCCCAATTCAGGATTTGCAGCCAGCGCTTCGGCCTGAGTCTCCGGCTCCTGGTGATCGCATAGGCCGCGCATACCGCGCCGACGACGTGCATGCTGGGGAAAACGTTGGTGTTTGTATCGAAGGCCTGCGTCCAGTTGACGATCTGCGCGGCAAGATTGGTATCATGGCCGGCCTGGCGGAGATCCTGCCCGTTCGGAAAAACCGAACAGGTGAACGTGCAGATGAAAAAGCCGAGGAAAAGCGAGAGCAGATATTGTTCAAAGGCCTCGTCGTCCCTGAACAGAAAATAAAAACCCGCCGCGACCATATACGGAAACCACAGGAAATAGGGAAATATGAACCACTCACAGAAGGGGATAAGCCCGTCAAGCGCGCAGGAGATGGGGTAATAATCCGTTGTGACCGATCTTTCGAGAATGAAATACCACAAGAGATGGATCGGAAGGTAAAGCATCATTATCCATTGTCTTCTGGTCGGAAGTTTGATCATTGAACGCTGCTCCTTTTGCCGGGTTACTGTCTGCCAGGCGGTGATATTGCCCATATTACCACAGCCGCTTGGCGAAATCCAGTGTTATCCTTACAGGGGCGCGGTAATTTTGTATGAGATTTTTGCTGCGAGCTTCCCCAATATTTCCATGGGCACAAAGTGTGCGGCTAACGCGGTAAAGCGGCCAAATTTTCGATAGAATAGGTTGAATAACAAAAAAGCTTTACGCTGCGCTTTATTTTCAGGGAAGCGAAGGATAATATTTTTAAAAGAATAGAACCGTTTATACATCCAAAGGTAGCCTTTATATAGTTCGTCCGCCGTCATGCCCAAAGGCTTGAATACCACATGTGAGGTATTGTACTTTCCCAAATTGCGGTCAATAATTCTCCCGGCAGCAGCCATACGCCGATATAAATCTGTTCCGGGATATGGCGTGAGTATGTGAGCGGTTAATGTTTCTATACGCATTTTTACAAGCCAATTGAGCGTGCGTCTGAAAGTATCTTTGTCATCGCCATCCAAACCGAAAACCATACTGGCGTTAATCATAATGCCCCTGCCGTGTATCGCTTCAACAAGGGCTTCATACTTCTTTACCGTGTTATCCTTGCTGACACTTTTCAAAGACGCGGTATTGATTGATTCAAAACCAATAAATAAACTTCGGCAGCCGGTTTTCGCCATAAGGTCAAGCAAATCCGGGTAATCAAGAATTTTTGTTGTTACAGCCGCGCTCCAAATAAGCTTCATGCCGTAAATCTCATCGAGCAATTCATGGGTGTATTTCGGATTGCCTATGAAATTATCGTCTATGAAAAGAATATGCCGGGTGCCAAGCGCCTTAATATCGTTTATCACATTGGAAACAGGCCGCCGAATGTACAGTCTGTTTTTGCAGCTGTTATAGCAGAAACTGCAGCGGTTCGGGCAGCCTCTGCTTGTTAATACGACATTCGTATAGAGGTACTTCTTCTGTTCAATATTACCGTACATCGGAGAAACAATTTCATCGCCGCGAAAGTCTTTTGTATCACAATACGCCTGTTGTAAACAGCCGGCTTCTGCGTCCGCAATGATTTTCCCCCATACCCTTTCGGCAGGGCCGATACAGATTGCATTAAAATGCGGCAGGCAAGCTTCCGGACAGCAAGTAACATGAACGCCTCCGGCAACAACAGGGATGCCCCGCCGCATAAATTCGGCCGCTATTTGACAGGCGCGCGGCATTACGTCTAATGTTATCGTAATACCTGCCAGGTCCGCCCCGCAATCAAAATCAATCCGTTCCGCATTTTCGTTAACAAGGCTTGTTTCGTGTCCATCAGGCGTCAGGTTCAAAAGCGTAAGCAGCGCAAGAGACGGCGACATGCGCGTTTTGAGGTCAGTGTCCATTGGACGCTTATTCATTTTAGGCTGGATAAGCAGAATTTTCATATCTAGCTCCAACGCCGCGCGTTTATTGCCCGCAGCGGGCCAGAAAAGCTTCGATTCCGGCGCATATCGCCGCCGTCTGCGCCTCGTATTTCACCGCCGGGTCATATATGAGCGGCTTTCCGACCCGGATCTGCCGCTTTTTCCAGTCCACATAGGTTGGATAGAAGCTGACGGACGCCCGTTCACGCGCGTAATAAAGCCGGCCGACAGAGACAAAGCCGTCGAAAATTTTTTCGGCGTACTTATGGTAGCCTGTGGGCTGCTCCGGGAAGAGGAGGAGCTGCTTCCCGTCCGCCAGCATTTTGACGCTGTTTCTGAGCGTGGATATGACGCCCGTGTCGTGGTAAACGGGGATGCAGTCCGCCCCGCGGAGTATGGGCGGGATGATCAGGGTGTAAAACCAGACGAGCGTATGTCCCAGAATAGGCGAATACCACTTGCCGGTGTCCCACCAGTAGTCCTCGCGTATGTAGGCCGGGGCTTCCTTTACGGAGAGCACCTGGGCGTTTATCCACGACCGCAGGTCCCCGGCCAGCTCAAAGTGCACGTTCATCGCGATCGGGCCGTAGGCCCTGTCGTGGTTGCAGACAAAAATCGCGGGCCGGCCGGAAAACGGCTCCTCCCAGACCGTCTCCATCGGCCCGGTAAAAATCAGGATCGCCTTGCGCAGAAAGCGGAAAAGCCCGCTCTGGGCGTGCGGGTCCGCCTCGCCTGCGCACAGCCGGAGCGCCCGGCCGAAGCGGGGGGAAAAACGCGCCAGGGTAAGCGCGGCCAGGAGCAGCTCCGCCGCCGGCCCCGAGAGATAGACCGCCGCTGCGCCGGACACCTGCAGGGGCAGGGCGGGCAGCAGGCAGATCAGCGGAAGGAGCAGCAGGCCGCGGCCCGTGACCGCGCCGGTAAAAACACCGCGCGGCTTTTCGCTCACCGCCGCAAGTCCCGACAGGCAGGCATAACGCAGTCCCGTCAGGCAGGAAACGGAGAAAAACAGCCGTATAACAGGCGCGGCAGTCTCCGCGAGCTTTTGATCGGGACTGAACAGCCTGGCAAAAAGCTGCGGCCAGAGTGAAACGGCGGCCCAGAGCGCAACGGAATAAAGGAGCGCCGCCGCAAGCAGGCGACTGAAGGTTCTTTTCAGCTTTGCCGCCTCGCCTGCCGCAAAGTCGCGGCGCAGCGCAGGCAGCGCCGCCTGCGCAAGGCCCGCAAGCGGCAGGGAGAAAAGCTGCGTGAGCCCCGCGAGAACGGCCATCGTTCCGACCGCGGGCTCGCCGCCGTAAGCGGACAGCCCGGCGTTGAAGCAGAGCAGGGAAGCGCCCTCCGCGGCCTGCAGCAAAAAGGGGACAAGCCCCGCGCCGAGGCAGGGCAGCATCAGCCCGAATTTCAGGCGGAGGTTTTCAAAGCGCAGCCTGACCGTGCGTTTTTTACCTGTGAGGGACGCGAGGATATAAGCCGCCGCCAGCGCCTGAGAGAGCACGTTCGACAAAGCCGCGCCCCTGACGCCCAGCTTCAGGGCAAAGATAAACACCGGGTCGAGTATGAGATTCGACGCCGTGCCGATGAGCGCGGCCTTCAGGAGGAAGCCCGCGCCGCCCTGTGCCGCGATAAACGGGCTGAGCCCGGAGGTGATCAGGATGAAAACCGTGCCGAGGCTGAAGACACGCAGATACTCGCCCGCGTAAGCCGCGCTTTCGCCGCTCACGCCGAAGGCTGAAACCAGCTCGCCGTAAGAGACCTGAAAAAGCGGCGTGAGAATCGCGGAGACTATCAGCAGGAGCGTCAGGCTGCTGCCCAAAAGCCGCTCCGCGCCGGCAGGGTCTCCCCCGTCCCGCAGGGCGGCGGCGCGCGGCGCGGCGCCCATGCCGACAAGCCAGGCAAAGGCCGGCAGCAGCATGATAAAGGGGATGCCGAGGCCGGCGCCTGTCAGCGCTGCCCGGCCCGTGCCTGCCATATGGCCGAGGTATATCCTGTCCGAGAGGACATAGAGCAGGTTTGCGAGCTGCGCCGCCGCGAGCGTCAGCGCAAGCCCCGTTCCCGGTTTCCGCGCCTTTTCCCGGAGCGGCGCGCCTGTTTTATGACTTTGAGCAATTGCCATCCGCGTTCTCCCTAAAAGCCCCCGCCTGTTCACCTGCGGCGGCTGTATTTTCAGCGGCTTTTCCCGCGCCCCGTAATCCGAAAAGACAGACGCGGGCAGCGCGCCGATCTCCGTTTTTGCCAGCTCCCGGCTCTGCGCGATCCGGCGCGTCTGCTTTTCCCCGCTGTGTATACAGGTTCTAATTCGGGCCGGACGGTTTTACTTTCCGGTTTTCGGGGAATAATTTGAGCAAGCCCTAAAACAGCCCGGTAATGCGCCCGTCTGCGTCCACGTCGATATTCTCCGCGGCGGGAACCCTCGGCAGCCCCGGCATCGTCATAATATCCCCGGTGAGGGCGACGATGAAGCCCGCGCCCGCCGAAACCCGCAGGCCGCGCACCGTGACCTTAAAGCCCTCCGGCGCGCCGAGCTTTTTCGGGTCGTCCGAAAAGCTGTACTGGGTCTTCGCCATGCAGATGGGCAGCCCGGCGAAGCCCAGCTCCGTGAGCCTTGCCGCCTGTCCCGCGGCCTTGTCCGTCAACTCAACGCCGTCCGCCCGATAAATCCTGCGGCAGATCATTTCCAGCTTTTCGGCAATGCCGGCCTCGCACGGATAGGAGAAGCTGAAGCGGTTCTCCGCCTCACACAGGCGCACGACGGCCTCTGCCAGCGCGACGCCGCCCTCTCCGCCCTTTGCCCAGACCTCGGACAGGACGGCGTTTACGCCCAGCGCGCGGCACTTGTCCGCGACCAGCGCAAGCTCCGCCTCCGTATCGTCCGGAAAACGGTTGACGGCAACGACGCAGGGCAGGCCGAAGACCTGCGTGATGTTTTCAACATGCCGCAGCAGGTTCGGAAGGCCGCTTTCGAGCGCCGCGAGGTTTTCTGTCCCCAGTCCGGTCCGGTTCGCGCCGCCGTGATGCTTGAGCGCGCGGACTGTCGCGACCAGCACGACGGCCGATGGACGAAGGCCGGACAGCCGGCACTTGATATCGAGAAACTTTTCCGCGCCGAGATCCGCGCCGAAGCCCGCCTCGGTCACGGCGTAATCGCCGAGCCGCAGCGCCAGCCTTGTCGCGGCCAGCGAATTGCAGCCGTGGGCGATGTTGGCGAAGGGCCCGCCGTGGACGATCGCCGGGGTGTGCTCGAGCGTCTGCACAAGGTTCGGCTTGACCGCGTCCCTGAGCAGCGCGGTCATCGCGCCGGCGGCCTTGAGCTGACCGGCCGTCACCGGCGCGCCGTCATGGCCGTAGCCGACGACGATGGATGAAAGCCGCCTTTTCAGGTCGGCGAGTCCATCCGAGAGGCAGAGCACCGCCATGACCTCGGACGCGACTGTGATATCGAAGCCGTCCTCGCGCGGACAGCCGTTTGCGCTCCCGCCAAGCCCGCCGACAATGAAGCGGAGCTGGCGGTCGTTCATATCCACCGCGCGCTTCCAGGTGATGCGCTTCGGGTCGATGCCGAGGGCGTTTCCCTGCTGGATATGGTTGTCCAGCATGGCCGCGAGAAGATTGTTCGCCGCGCCTACGGCGTGGAAATCTCCGGTAAAGTGGAGGTTTATATCCTCCATCGGAAGGATCTGGGCGTAGCCGCCGCCGGCCGCGCCGCCCTTGACGCCGAAAACCGGCCCGAGCGAGGGCTCGCGCAGGGCGACTACGGCATTTTTGCCGATCCTGCGCAGCCCGTCCGAGAGCCCGACCGTCGTGGTCGTTTTCCCCTCCCCGGCGGGCGTCGGCGTGATTGCTGTCACGAGCACGAGCTTTCCGTCCGCTTTCCCGCTCCGTTCGAGGAGCGAGAGGTCGAGCTTCGCTTTGAAGCGTCCGTACGTCTCGATGTGTTTTTCTTCAATTGCCAGCTTTTCCGCGATCTCGGTTATCCTCAGCGGGACAGCCTCCTGCGCGATCTGAATGTCTGTCTTGAATGCCACCGGGCCAGCTCCTCTCAGTTTTTTCCGCAGGCGCGCCGTGCGCGCTGTCCTGATGATACATAATTTCACGCAAAAAATCAAGAAGCGGCGTAAATCGCCCGCAAAAGTGTTTTCACCGGAAAATCGCCGCGTTAGTGTCTTGCTATTTTCCGGGCTGCGGTATAAAATGACATTGAACAGGCGGAAGCGCCTGCGGCTCCGGCATATTTCAGACTTGGAGGAGATCCTGATGGCAGACGAAACACGGGCGAGGCTTACCCGAAGGCAGAGTGTTCTGATGGCGGTCAAATTCGTTTTATTCTCCGCCTCGGCGGGGATCGTCCAGCTCGGCTCGTTCACCCTTCTGCATGAATTCACGGCGCTCGACAAGCTCACGGGTCTCGACGAGCTGTTTGGAAACGATTACGGGCTGACCTATTTTATCGCGCTCGTGCTTTCCGTCCTCTGGAATTTCACCTTCAACCGGAAATTTACTTTCAAATCCGCCGCGAACCTCCGGTCCGCCATGCTCCGGGTCTTCGCCTTTTATCTCGTTTTCACCCCGCTCTCGATCTGGTGGGGCGTCGCGCTGACGAAGCTGGGCTGGAACGATTATCTCGTTCTCGGCCTGACGATGCTGGTGAACCTCAGCACCGAATATATCTATGACAGGTATGTCGTTTACCGGAAAACCCTGTATACCAGCGAGGCCGGCCGCCGTGAGCTTGACCGCTCGGCCGGGGACGGCGAATCCTGAGGACGGGGAGAGAAACAACGGTTTATGGAGCTTAACAAGGAAACGATTAAAAAGATCCTCTTCATCCTGTTCGCGGCTATCGCCTTCTGCATAGGGCTGATTAACATTAGCAGCGTCTGGCGCTTTTTGCTGAGTATCGCCGGGATATTCACCCCGGTCATCATCGGGCTGTGTATCGCTTTCATCCTCAGCCCGCTCACAGCGCTCCTCGAAAAAAGGCTGCTCGCGCCGCTGAAAACGCGGTTTCCGAAAAAGGGCCGGTCGATTGCCCGCGGGCTGGGCGTTTTTCTGTCCCTGATCATCATCAAGGGCCTTATCGCCCAGCTGCTGCTCCTGATCGTGCCGGAGGTCGAGGAAGCCTTTAAAATTATTGGCAAGACCCTGCCCGCCGCCCTGACGCGGCTCATCGAAAATATCAACGCGGTTCTCGGCCGCTTCGAGGACTTTGAGCGGTTCAAGATCCCGCTCGGCGGGGCCTCGGATTGGCTGAATCTGATCGAGAACGCGACCGACTATATCGCAAAAGCGTTCGACAATGGCGCGCTCAGCGACATCGCCAATACGGCCCTGAGCGTCGTCAGCGGATTCTGGAATTTTGTGCTCGGCTTGATCCTCTCGATCTACGTGCTGATGCAGAAGGCGCGTATCGGCGGCTTTATGTCCCGCCTGATCCGGGCATATTTCAGCAAACGGGCGGCCGCGCGTATTTTCAGGACGGCCCGTCTTTCGAGAATCACTTTCCGCAATTTCGTGACCGGCCAGCTCACCGAGGCGGTCATCATCGGCGCGCTCTGTTTTTTCGGGATGCTGCTCTTTCGCTTCCCGTATCCGACGGCAACCTCCGCAGTCGTCGGGGTCATGGCGCTCATACCGGTTTTCGGCGCGTGGATCGGCGGCATACTCGGCGCGCTGCTCTCGCTTTCCGATTCCTTCACAAGAGCGCTGCTGTTTATTCTTTTCCTCATCATTTTGCAGCAGCTCGAGAACAACCTGATATATCCCCGGGTCGTTGGAAAGTCCATCGGGCTTCCGGGCATACTGGTATTTGTCTCCGTCATTCTGGGGGCGAGCGTCGGCGGCGTTTTCGGTATCCTGCTGGCCGTGCCGGTCTGCTCGATCGGGTTTGTATTTATCAAAGAGGGCATCGACAAGCGGCTGGGAAAGAAAAAAGCCGTGGAGGACCCGGAGAAAACGGGCATTCCCGCGGACGAATAACGCCGCGCTTTCAGGGCAGGGGCGGACAGCAAACGCTGTCCGCCCCTGCCTTAGCGGCCTTGAAAGCCGGTCGCTTTATCGCGCTGCTTCGAGGGAGGAGAGCTGTTTTTTGTTGATTGAGCGGAAAAGCAGGAGCGCTGTCGCCGCGGCCAGCACCTCGGCGCAGGGCAAGGCCCACCAAACCAGATTGACATTGCCGGACAGCGAAAAAAGATAAGCGAGCGGGAGCGTTCCGGCCAGCTGGCGCACGGTCTGGACAAGCAGCGCATGGAGCCCGTGCCCCAAGGCCTGGAAAATCGCGCTGAAAATAAATATGACTGCGGAAAAGACAAACCCGAGACTGATTGTCTTGAGCGCCGAGACGCCGAGCTGCATACTTTCCGGCTTATCCAGGAAGAGCGAGAGTATCGGTTCGGGTATGAGCTGGAAAATCAAAACGCCCGCCAGCATGATCCCCGTCGCATAGATCAGGCCGAGCCGCATCGTTTTTTTGATCCGGTCCGGCCGGCCCGCGCCGAAATTATAGGCCACGATCGGAATCATGCCGCTGTTGAGACCGAAAACCGGCATAAAAATAAAGCTCTGGAGCCTGAAATAAATACCCACGACCGCCGTTGCCGCCGTTGTGAACCCAATAAGGATCCGGTTCATGCCAAAGGTGAACGCTGAAAAAAGCGTCGAATTGAGTATAGCGGGAACACCGACTGCATAGATACGCCAAATTATCCGGAAATCCGGTCTGAAGCCTTTGAGCCTCAGCCGTATCTCCTTGTTCGCCAGGAGATTGAAGGTGATGTCCGTGCACATCGAGACGATCTGCCCGAAGACCGTGGCATAGGCTGCCCCCGCAACGCCCAGCTCCGGAAATCCGAACAGTCCGAAGATGAGTATGGGGTCAAAGACGATATTGGTCAAGGCCCCGGCTATTTGCCCGATCATGGAATACATCGTTAACCCGGTGGACTGAAGAAGCCTTGAAAATGTGAAGTCGAAGAAGACGCCGAAGCCTATTGACATGCAGATGGAAAGGTAGGCTGTGCCGTAGTCCGCGATTTCGGCGACCTCCGTCTGTGTTTCAAAAAACCTGCCGGTGAAAAACAGCCCGAAAACCATAAAGACAAGCGTGTTGATAAACGACAGGAAAATACCGTTCATCGCAATGGCGTTAACCGCTTT
>JAISDV010000203.1 GCA_031264545.1 Oscillospiraceae bacterium
AAGAACTCTGTACCGATTTCACTGGGTTTGATATCGCCGACGTTGAGTACCCAAAGCGATTTAATCCCGCTGTCATAAGCGTTGCCCAGCTCGCTGAGCATAAGCGCGGGTGGCGTTGAATTCATCCAGATATAGGTCTGGGTACCCACATAACTCACATGGTAGTATACGCCGTTTCCGCCGCCGCGGGCATTTTCCTCCTCGGTGGGGAAACGCCTGATATAGCCGTGGTTGTCCTCAGCCCAGACGATAATCGTGTCATCCGGAAGCTTAAGGCCGGCATCATACAGGGGCAGGACTTCCTTATAGGGGACAAAGATGGAGATCGAGTCTTTGTTTACCTCGTTATCCTTGAGCATCTTAACCTGGCTATCCACCACAGCCTGAAGCACATTGAGCTTGCCCGCGGTGCTGCTGGCGTTGGCGGTACCAAACCCTTCATCATGCAGGCCGCGCATACCCAGCGTGTAGGAGACCGCATAATTCTTATACATCTCTACGGCGCTGTTCCAGTAGGCATCGATAAACGCTTTCTGCGTGACATCCTGGCCGGCGAGCTTGTACATCGTGTTCTCGCTGTAGTCATACCGGGGAATCGGGGTGGCCCCGGGATGGTTTTTGTTGTAGTTATACATCCAGCTGTCGACCTTGTCGCTGCTGCCCGTCCCGATAGCTTTTGCAAAATCCACACCCGTCAAATACCCGTTGGCCTGGAGGAACTCACCCCACTCCACGGTGCCGTTGCGCGTCATAGGCTCGCAGTGGCTGCTGCCTACTATAATGCCGTAGTCGTCGGCCAGCTGGCGGGTCTCGGGGTACTTGCTGAAATGGTCGGAGGGACCCAGGCGGGGCTCGGAGTGCATGGCGGGCCACAGGTAGTTGGCCTTCAGCCGCAGCAGCAGCTCAAAAACCTTCTCGTAGGTATCGGGGCCGAGGTTGCCGCCGGTCTGGCCCACCGGGTCGTTCACAGCGGCCCACTGCGCCAAGGCCTGCTCGTCATTGATGAAAATGCCGCGGTATTTGACCGAGGGCTCGCCCTGAAATTTCAGCGGCTGGTCAATCACGATGCGGCTCCGTACTTGAGGCAGAATGTCCCCCCAGTAATACCACGGGGACACACCTATTTGTTCAGAGAGGTCGTAAATACCATATGCGGTGCCGCGCTTGTCGCTGCCGGCGATGACAAGGGCCTTTGCTACGCCGCTCATGGGGTTCTCAACAATTTTCAGGAGATAGCTCTCCCACTTGCCCTCCAGGTCTGCTGCCTCGTCCAGCTTACCCGCGGCCATTAGGCCCTTAATGACAGGACTTTGGTCAATGGAGCCGACAATAATGGCCAGACTCTCAAGACCCTCGGCGGTGTTCTGAATCACGGGCTTTTTGTCCGTGACCCTCTCTACGTCCTTTTGCAGGTCGGTAACCGCACGCGTGACCTGCCTGTGGTCGTCCGCGGAAACATAAATAGCAGGCACCTTGCTGCCGTCAAAGAGGACAAAGTCTGCGTCAGCTGCTGTCTCTTCTATGACCGAGACGGTAAACTTCGCGCTTGTGCTCTGATAACCGCTGGCCGAGGCTGTCACCGTAATGGTGGCTGTGCCCTCTGCAACACCGGTGACCTGCACAGTATGTTCACTGACGGAGGCGGTTGCTACAGTGGTATCGCTGCTCACTGCAGTCAGAACAGCCTCGGCAGGCGTGACGGTAAAGGCGACGTCTGCATGCTCGCCCGCTGACAGACCGGAGACATTTTCGCCTCCCTGGAGAGATACGGCGCTCTGATTGCCGGAGCTGCCGGAATCCCCGGAGGGGATCTTTTCTCTGACGATTTGGGTATCCTCCAGGGGGGTGATGTCAGAGACCACAGCGTTCCTGCCAATTTCCAGCACGGCCTGCTCGGCCTGCTCAAGCAGCTCCAGGGACTGGAGACGGCTCTTTCCGGTTATGTCCAGGCGAATGGCTCTGGCGGCCACAATGACGGCGTCAGCGGTGAAATCCCTCAGCACGACAGCTCCGCTCTCCGCACCCGCACCGATCACCAGGGTACCGGCTGCCGTACCGTCAAGGGTGACGCCCTGCGACACCACCAGGACTGTACCGCCGCTGTGCTGCGCGTCCAGCGTATAGGCGCCGGGTTGTGCAATATAGGCGGATACAGCTTTGTTGAGGATGGCGACGATCTCGGCTCTGCTGATATCCGCCAGCGGAGCTAGTAAGCCCCCCGTAGTTCCCTGTACGATCTTGGCGGCGACCAGCGCGGCCAGCAGCCCCCGGGTCCAGGGATCGGCCGTTTCGCCATCCTTAAAGATACTCAGATCCGGGTTTTCCACAGGCTTGATCCCCAGTGTCCTGGCCACGACTGCCATGGCCTCTTGGCGGCTGATGAGGTCGCCGGGCCTGAATCTGCCGCTGTCACCCACCATGATGCCTGCGGCGGCGCATTTCTGTACGGCCTCCGCATACCAGGAGCCTGCTTCCACGTCAAAAAAGATGTTATCCGTTTTTTTGGTCAGCTTAAGTAAATTGGTGATGACCTGGGCCGTCTCCGCCCTGGTGATCGCGGCATCAGGCCGGAAATTTCCGTTGTAGCCCTTTATGACGTCATACCCGCTCCAGGTTTCAATTGCCTGTTGCGCCCAATGGCCCTCGATATCGGCAAATGCTTGCCGGGAGTCTGGCGCCGCATAGGCCGGGAGTATTCCCAATACCAATACCAGTATCAGGGACATGGACAACGCGCGTTTTACTTGAGACCTCATTTTTTTCCTCCTGTTCATATTCTGGTACAATGCGTCACTTTAGAACCTGTATACACAGCGCGAAACGCTGTCTGAGCGGTCATTGTTCCGCCATTCCGCGTTAAATTTTTTTGAAATACATCAAGTATTCCCGCAAAAATTTGCCTTGCCCGGCGAAAAAATGTCTCGCTTATCCGGCATTCCCTGCTGTGTATACAGGTTCTAAACGACTGGATATAATCCGTGTAATTTCACCCGGGCATTATCGGTGGTACATTGCCGGTTCACGGGAGTCGCCGCATTGTTGGAGCTTTCCTATCCGGCCGCGCCAAAGGCACGGCTCAGGATCACCTCCAGCGCGGCAGAGCGCTATAAATCTCCCTTTCATAAAGTCGTCTCCTGTTACGCGTATTTTGGCAGAACTTAAAAACGGTTTACCGTGCCGTGGCTTTGCTCGCACCACTCCTTCCATATTCAGGAAATCACCCTTTGCGGCCGCAAAGGGTGATGGGCATGCCCATCACCAATACCTCTTTGTAAATCCGGTTAAAATCAGGGCCGCGCCCGGCCCGTGTACGTTAACGTTCCTTATATGACAAGTATATTTTATCGGGATTCAAATGTCAAGCATATGATTAAACTTTGGATAAAGATAGACAGCTTTTTGTGCACAGCATCCAAAATGCCGCTTGTTTTTTGGAGAAGTCAGGGAGGGAAAATTGACAAAAAGCGCGGGAGATCACCTATAGAAACGATTTTTTACACGCATATGCGCACTGCGTGCGCACGCGCTCGGATTTAATTCCGTGGCGCGGAATGCGCTGCATGGCAGTTTTTTATAGTTTGCTTGCCGCTGTCAACAGGTTCTTAGTAAATGTGCACATAGGTACGCCTCACGCAAAACAGATGAAACAATAAAACAACGCAAACAACGCAAGTTTTCTTGACTTTCACAAAACGACACCGACAATTGGGAGAACGCATTTGAATATTAACAAATTATCCGTGATTTTTCTTTGCGTCTGTGATAAAATATTTATACGAGCTGAGGAGGAGGGATTTTGTTTGTCACCGAAGCTTACCGGCGTGAAGATCGCGGCGCAGAACAGGAAAGCTTTTCACGACTATTATGTGCTCGAGCGTTTTGAAGCGGGCATCGCGCTCGCGGGGACGGAGGTAAAGTCCATCCGGATGGGCACGCTCAATCTTAAGGACAGCCACTGTATGGTAAAAAACGGAGAGATATTCGTCCGCGCCATGCACATCAGCCCCTATGAAAAAGGCAACATTTTTAATCGCGACCCCCTGCGCCCGCGCAAGCTGCTCATGCACAGGCGGGAGATCGTGAAGCTCGGCGCAAGGGTCAAGCAGGATGGACTGGCGCTCATCCCGTTATCGGTGTATTTCAAGGACAGCCGGGTCAAGCTTGAGATCGGCCTGTGCCAGGGCAAAAAAATCCACGACAAACGTGAAAGCGAGGCCGCGCGAGGCGCCGAGCGGGAAATGGCGCGCGCGGTCAAAGCGCACAGATAGAAAGGAACCGATTAGTTATGGCAAATCCCCTCGTGACGATCGAGATGGAGGGCGGCGGCGTCATCAAGGCCGAGCTCTATCCCGAAATCGCGCCGAACACCGTCAACAATTTTATCTCGCTGATAAAAAAGGGCTTTTACAACGGCGTTGTCTTCCATCGCGTGATTTCCGGCTTCATGCTTCAGGGCGGCGATCCGGACGGGACCGGTATGGGCGGCCCCGGTTACTGCATTAAGGGCGAATTCAGCTCAAACGGCTTCAAAAACGATTTGCCGCACGGTCCCGGCGTGCTCTCCATGGCCCGCACGTCGCTGCCGGATTCCGCGGGAAGCCAGTTTTTCATCATGCATAAATCCGCCTCCCATCTTAACGGCCAGTACGCCGGCTTCGGCAAGGTGACCGAGGGTATGGACGTGGTCGACGCCATTGCGAAAACGGATACCGATGTGAGCGACAGGCCGCGTAAGCCTCAGCGGATGAAAACGGTCAGGGTAGAAACCTTTGGGGCGGAATATCCCGAGCCTGTCAAAAGCTGACAGGGAACAAACGGACGATTTTTTCGTCTGAAAACAACAACAGGCTTGCCCTGCACAAACGGCGCTTTGAAAGGCGCTCTCACGGGGATGTACCGGTTTCGACGGGGGTGTGGAGGCAGGAATAGCGGGCGGATGCGCCTACCATCCGAAAAATGGGCAATTTAGAAATTAAAGAACAACGATTCTTTAGAGCTGGTAGCCGCTTAAGGCTGCCCGTCCTCCCCGGGAGCGCTGCGGCCCGGGTGCAGGGCGCCGATCAGCAGCGTCCGTGCGTGCGCAAAGCTTTGAGCGCACCATGCATCATGAAGCTACCGACCTCAAGGCGTGACGGCTTGCCTTGAGTAATGGAAACAGGCGGCTCAGGCCGCTGAAATAACCGTCTGCGCCCGGAGAAGTTCCTGTCGAAGCGCTTTCGGACGGGGGTTCAACTCCCCCCATCTCCACCAAGGTAAATGCTGTCGAATTTACTCGACAGTATTTGCTTTTCCCTGTATTCATGCGGGC
>JAISDV010000064.1 GCA_031264545.1 Oscillospiraceae bacterium
CGAAACCTGCAAGGAAGTCATCGTCGTGCAGGATCTCGACTGCTTCACCGGCGAAGAAAGGCTCGCCTCCGCGCTGACGGCGCGTCCGAACGTCCGCGCGCTGATGGGCACCGCCATCGAGGGACTGATTACGGACGGCGGCGTACTTAAAGGGCTGCGGCTGCGCGGCAGAACAGGCGGAGAGGCGCGCACGGTCGATTGCAGCGGACTGTTCGTATCCATCGGCCTCATTCCTGAAAATGCGGCCTTTCGCGCGCTGGTACCGCTCGACGGCGCGGGCTACATTCTCTCGGGCGAGGACTGCGGGACAGGGCGTCCTGGCGTCTACGCCGCCGGGGACTGCCGCAAAAAACAGATACGCCAGCTGACGACCGCCGTCGCCGACGGCGCCTGCGCCGCTCTCGCCGCCTGCGACTACATCAACGGCAGCTTCAGATAAAAAATAGTTTTTGTAAAACTTTTTTACGCGCATGTTCGCGCGCGCTTGGATTTAAGCCGCGGCGCGGGTCGCGCCGCATGGCAGTTTTTTATAGTTTGCTTGCGGCAAACTATAAAAAATCCCGCCGTCTTCTGACGGCGGGATTTCCCGGCACAAAGCTGTTACAGGGGCAGGACATTGACAGCGCGAAGCTTGCCGCTGCTCTTGGGATCAGGCTCGACGTCATATGTGACCGCCTGACCCTCGTTCAGGGTTTTAAAACCGTCGCCAGCAATCGCGGAGAAATGTACGAAAACATCGTCGCCGCCTTCAGCGTTGGAGATAAAACCAAAGCCCTTCTGTGAGTTGAACCATTTTACAGTACCTTTATTCATGCAAGAGTACCTCCGGAATATTTATATCTAAGCCGCAGGGCGGCTTATCGATATACGGCTTTAAAAATCAGGTAATATCCCATTCGGGGAAATAAGCGCTCTCCCGGCAGTATTATTACCCAAAGCAAACAAAAAAACCCATCCCCATAAAGCAAACCACCAAAAGACTTGCTTAAAAGAGCATGAGTCGAACTGATAGATCTGAATATTGTAGTTATTATAGCAGGCCCGGCGCGCTTTGTCAACAGCTTTTTGCACAGTTGTTGCACAGCCGACAAAAGGCGATAAAAGGCTTAATGCAGCCATTTGTGGGCGGCTGTTATTTAGTCTTTTACTGCTCTGGTAGCCCAATAGCCGGGATAGTCATCCACACCCGCACTGGTATACTTGTCGTCAAATACATTTGTCAGGCGGAAGCCTGCCGCAAGCTGCCCGTCGATTTGCTCCCCGATGCCGTGGCTGAACTGTATGCCGTCATCCTCCGCCATCAGCTTCGCCATCTGCTCCGGATTTTTTAAAGGGTTAAACGGGTAGGTATTCTGGATAGTCAAGGGGCGGTCGTATGTATCAAACAGGAAATCGAAGCCGTTATCCATACCGGCAAGTAAGATACCGCCGGATTTCAGCACACGATAGCATTCCCGCCAGACATGGTGTACATCTTCCGGTGAAATATAGCAATTGCTGACGGGGTGAAAAATCAAGTCAAATATGCCGTCCTCAAATGGTAGCCGCTTTGTCATATCAGCACGGACTACGGTGATATAATAGCCCTCGCGTTCGGCGACCAGGCGGTCTTTCTCAAGCATCTTTTCGGAGTAGTCCAAGACAGTACACTCCGCGCCAAGCGCGGTGAATATCGGCATTTGCTGACCACCGCCGCAAGCCAGGCCCAATACCTTCGTTCCTCGCAACGCGGGCAACCAGTCGCGCGGCACAGGTTTTGTCGGAGTAAGCCAAATGCTCCACTCACCGCGTTTGGCGGCTTCATAGGTTTCGTGCGTTATCTCTTGTCCCCAAATCCAGTTTTCATCTGTCCAATGATCGATAACGGCAGAGTTGTGCTCTGTGTAATTTTCGCAGTTGATTGCAGCCAGATCAGGCAGTTGCTTTTGGCCGCGATATTCCCCGGCGAGAATGGCGTATTCCGCGCGGTCGGAGTATTCGCCCTTGCGCTTACGGGCTTGGCGAAGCGTACCCTCAAAGGTCATTCCACATTTTCGCATAACCGCGCCGCTATCAGGATTGCGCGGGTCGTGTGTGGCGTATACGCGATTTGCACCGACTTCCTCAAAGAAGTATTGAATCAGTGCGGACAGGGCTTCACCGGTATAACCCTGATGCCACCATGCTTTGCCGATGCCATAATCGACTTTGACGGCGTCGATGCTATCATCAACAAACGTGTCGATAAAACCAATCGGCTCATTTACCGCTTTCAGCACAATTGCCCAAGCGTAGTAAGCGTCGTTCTTATAACCCTTGACATAGCCATCCACAAGAGCAACAGATTCGGCTATGTCCGTGTGGGTTTCCCACGGCAGATAGCGCATAGCCTCCGCATCGCTGTACAGGCTGCGGAACATCGCCTCCGCGTCCTCCAGCATAAACCGCCGTAAAATCAGCCGCTCTGTTTCAAGCGTCACAGTGCCTTTATGTTTCAATCTTGCTCCTCTGTATCCACGGTTTGGATTGACGTATTTTCAGCCCGCGTCCGAGAAAAATGCGCGCGTCCGCCGGGCATCTTCGGCGATCTGAGCACTGAGCCGGAATTTGTCCTCAAATTTCTGTTCCGCGCGCAGGAATTCATAAAACGCGATACGCATATAACGTCCGTAGAGATCGCCCGAAAAATCGAGTATATGGGTTTCGACCGAGATTGCCGCGCCGATCCCGAAGGTCGGCCGGCAGCCGACGTTCGTCACCGCGGTCAGCGCCTCGCCGTCGATGAGCGCCCTGGTGGCGTAAACGCCGTTGGCCGGCAGGATCAGGCTTTTATCATCGCCCGTCAGATTGATTGTCGGCGCGCCCAGCTTTCTGCCCAGTTTGCGCCCGTCCAGAACCGTTCCGGCATAAATAAAGGGATGCCCCAAAAAGCGGTTCGCCTTCCCGATGTCTCCCTCGCGGATCAGCCCGCGTATATAGCTCGAGCTGACGGGTGTCCCGTCCAGCGCAAACTCGGGGATGATATCGCAGCCGACGCTGCGCGCCCGGCAGTAGTCCAAAATGCGCGCCGGATTCCCCTCGCCCCTGTGCCCGCAGCGGAAATCGTGCCCGATCACCAGATGCACCGCCGAGTGCCGCGCTATCAGGGAATCGATGAAATCCTGCCAGGGCAGCGCCATCATACGCCTGTCGAAATGGCAGACGATGAATCGGTCGACGCCAAAGAGCCGCCTGACGAGATCCTCCCGCGTCCTCACGCTTCCGATCAGCGGAACGGCGTGTCCCGTAACAACCGACTCGGGGCTGGCGTCGAAGGATAAAACAGCCGGGGAAACGCCGAGCTGTTCCGCCCTTTTCTTCGCCGTTTTTATCAGCTCCGCGTGCCCTCTGTGGACGCCGTCGAAGAAGCCCAGCGCTATAACGATCCCGTTTTCAGGGTCAACTGACATACTTACCTCCATACGCCCGGAAAACAGCCGCTCAGACGGCCTTCTGAGATTTTCCGGCAAGTTCGGGCTCGAAAAAGCTTTTGACCGTACGCATTGTACCGCTTTCGACATCTCCGAGCATCAGAAATTCGCCGTCCGGGCTGTAAACACGGTACCGTCCATCCTCCGCCAAGCAGCCAAAGCCGCTCCCGCAGCGGCACTTTTTTTCCTGTTCCCTGTTGAGCGGGAGCGCGGGAAACGCCGAAAAAAGGCTGTCGACCGGGAGAAGCGCCTCCGCGAGCCGCTCTTCCCCGGCCAGCCTTCGCAGCTGTTCGAGCGTAAAAGCGTCCACAACGGAAAAGCCTCCCGCCGCCGTCCTGCGGAGCGAGGACAGCGCCGCGCCCGTGCCGAGCCGGGCGCCGATATCGTGGCACAGCGTGCGGACATATGTGCCCTTCGAGCAAACGATGCGGAGGACAAAATCGTCCCCTTCCCTGCCCACAAGCGCCAGCTCCCTGATCGTGACCGGGCGGCTTTTCCGCGCCAGCTCAATGCCCTTGCGCGCCAGCTCATAGAGCTTCTTTCCGCCGACCTTGACGGCGGAATACATGGGCGGCGTCTGCATAAGCGTCCCCGTGAATTCCGGCAGAAGGGCCAGGAGCGCGCGCGCCTGTACGGCGGCGTCCGACCGGGAGAGCACCGTGCCCGTTATATCCTGCGTATCGGTGACGATTCCGGGACGCAGCCCGGCAATGTAGGTTTTTTCAGCGCTTTCCGCAAACTGGACGGCACGCGTGGCCCTGCCCGCAAAGACGACCAGCAGCCCGGTCGCCATAGGGTCAAGGGTTCCCGCGTGCCCGACGCGCCGCTCGCGCAGGATTCCGCGGAGCGCCGCCGCAACGTCGTGGCTTGTGAAGCCCCGCGGTTTGTCAACGAGGAGGATTCCGTTCATTGATATTCCCGGGCGATACTCGCCGCAAGCAGCTCGGCGGCCGCGCCGACGCCGCATTCGAGCACGCAGCCGGCGGCCATTTTATGCCCGCCTCCGCCGAACTGCGCGCAGATTTTATTCGCGTCGGCCACGCCGTTCGTGCGCACGGAGACCTTGCAATGGCCTTTGCCGGTCTCCCTGATCATAACGCTCGTAAAAACGCCCGCCAGCCTTCCGGGCAGGGCCGCGATGTCCTGTATGTCCTTTTCCGCCGCACCGGCCTTTTCAAGCATTGCGCGCGTCACGACTGAAATGACCGTCCTGCCTTCATGGTAATAACGGAAAGACGAGAATATCTGCGCCTCCAGCTTGAGGCGCGCCTCTGAGCTGGTGCGGAAAAGCAGCTTGTTGAGATAGCCGTTGCGCGCGCCTGCAAAGCAAAGCTCGGCCGCCGCCTGAAGCGTCTCCCCGGTCGTATTACCATAAACAAAGCAGCCTGTATCCGTTGAAACAGCTATGTAGAGCAGATCGGCGGCTGTTGCGTCCAGCCCGCAGAGCGCCTTGACCAGCGCCATGATGATTTCTCCGCAGGAGGCCTTTTCCGGGAAGAGAAGGGTGTTCTTTGCGTAGAAGGAATTCGAGGGGTGATGGTCGATACAGAGATCGGCGTCCCCCTTAAAGCCCTCCGGCATAAGGCTGACATCCGCCATGTCCACGCAGACCGTGAAGCCCGGCGTAAAGCCGGCCGGCGCGATATAGGGCTCTGCCGCCCAGCCGTAGCTGTCCCCAAACTGAGGATTATCATAGAGGTATGCGGTCTTTCCGATCCGTCTCAGCGCATAGCAGAGCGCGGCGGCGCTGCCGATGGTGTCGCCGTCCGGCCTGATGTGTGTGATAATGTGAAAGCCGTCGTGCCTGCGCAGCAGGTCCAGCGTTTCATCAACCGTCATTTTCCTTTTCCTCCGAAGCGCCCCTGAGAAAACCGGGACTGCTGATCATTTCATTGATATGCGCGCCGTGCGCGATGGCATTATCCAGCTCAAAGATCAGCTCAGGGGTATAGCGCAGGCTCAATCTCTGCGAAAGCTCACGCCTGAGCCAGCCGGACGCGGATTTCAAGCCTTTTTTCAGGTCTTTTTCATCTATGAGTCCGTAAACGCTGAGATAGACCTTGCATTGGCGCAGGTCGCCGGTGGTTTCCGCCCGGGTGACGCTGATCAGGCCCTGGTTCACTCTGGGATCCTTGATCGAACGCAGAAGCCCGCTTAAAACGCGCTGTATATCGTCGTTGGTCCTGTCAAGCCTGTATCCGGCCATCTTCCGTTCTTTCCTTTCGCTCTTCCGGGGACAGCAAATGACCGTATTTCCGGACGGTCATTTGCCGTTCTGCGTTAAATTTTCTTGGAACACACCGAGTATATTCCCGCAAAAATTTGCCTTGCCCGGCAAAAAAGCGGCTCGCCTATCCGGCATTCCACACCATGAATACAGGTTCTCAGTCGGTTATGCGCTCCATAATATAGCCTTCGATGACGTCGCCTTCCCTGACGTCGTTGAACTTTTCGATGCTGATGCCGCACTCAAAGTTCGTGGCGACCTCTTTGACGTCTTCCTTAAAGCGGCGCAGCGAGGAGAGCGCGCCCTCGAAAATGACGACGCCGTCTCTGATAGCGCGGACGCTGCTGTTGCGCAGAATTTTGCCGTCCGTGACATAGCTTCCGCAGACCGTTCCGATCTTCGAAATCTTGATGACCTGGCGCACCTCCGCGTGCCCGGTGACGACCTCCTTGAATTTCGGCGCGAGCATACCCTTCATCGCGGCTTCGATCTCGTTGATGCAGTCGTAAATAACGCGGTACATACGCATATCGACGTTTGCCCGCGCGGCGTAATCGCGCGCGGCGTTATCCGGGCGCACGTTAAAAGCGACAATGAGCGCGCCGCTGGTCGCGGCCAGCATGACGTCCGATTCGTTGATCGCGCCGACCGCGCTGTGGATCACGCGGACACGGACCTCTTCATTGGTCAGCTTCTCAAGCGAGCTCCTGACGGCCTCGGCGCTGCCCTGGACATCCGCTTTGACAATAATATTGAAATCCTTGATCTCACCCTGCTGGATTCGGGCGTAGAGATCCTCCAGCGAGACCTTCCTGGGCGCGCCGATATGGGCTTCCTTGTTCTGCTGCTTCCGCTGCTCGGCAAGCTCGCGTGCCATACGCTCGTCGTCGACGGCGTTAAAGGTGTCTCCCGCCTGCGGGACCTCCGAGAGACCGGCGATCTCGACCGGGACCGAGGGGCCGGCCTCCGTTACACGCTCGCCCGTGTCGCTGATCATGACGCGCGCGTGGCCGACGGCCGTTCCCGCAATGATAATATCGCCGAGCCGGAGCGTTCCGTTCTGGACGAGCACGGTCATAAGCGGCCCGCGGCCCTTGTCGAGGCGCGCCTCGATCACCGCGCCCTTGGCGGCGCGGTTGGGATTTGCCTTCAGCTCGCGCATTTCCGCGGTCAGAACAACCATTTCGAGCAGCCGGTCGATGCCCGTGCCGGTCTTGGCCGAGATCGGACAGATGATCGTATCGCCGCCCCACTCCTCGCTGACCAGCCCGTATTCGGTGAGCTGCTGCTTGATGCGGTCGGGATTCGCGGCGGGTTTATCCATTTTATTGATCGCGACGATGATGGGGATATTGGCGGCCTTGGCGTGATTGATGGATTCGACGGTCTGCGGCATGATGCCGTCGTCCGCCGCGACGACCAGTATCGCGATGTCCGTCACCATCGCGCCGCGCGCGCGCATCGAGGTGAAGGCCTCGTGACCCGGCGTATCGAGAAAGGTGATAGGACTTCCGCTGACTGCGATCCTATACGCACCGATATGCTGCGTGATGCCGCCGGCCTCACCGCTGACGACGTTCGTTTCGCGTATGCGGTCGAGCAGGGAGGTTTTGCCGTGGTCGACATGACCCATGACCACGACGACGGGCGCGCGGGCGGCGAGGTCCTCCGCCTTGTCGGCCCTATCGTCGATGAGCTTTTCTTCAACGGTGACGACGACCTCTTTTTCGACCTTGCAGCCCATCTCCAGGGCGACGAGGGCCGCGGTTTCATAGTCTATCGTATCGGAGAGGGCCGCCATCGTACCCATCCTGACGAGCTGGCGCACAACCTCCGTCCCGGTCTTTTTCATGCGACTGGCAAGCTCGCCGACATTGATCTCGCTCGGGATCGACACCCTGACGGGCGCTTTCTTCGCGATCTCAAACTGGAGCCGCTGGAGCTTATCCTTTTCCTCCTGCCTTTTCTTCTGGCTGATGTTCGGGCGGTTCCTGTTCTTGTTGGCGAATTTGACCTTGCCCTGCATGTTCTGGACCCTGTCGGGCACGAGCTTATCGAGGCGTTCGTCATATTTTGCTATATTGACGGTCACGCCGCGCGTGTCGATAACACGCTTTTCCGGCACGGCCCTGGGCGTATGCGGCTTATTTTCCGCGGGCTTCTGGTCCGGCTTCCTTTGCTCTCCGGGTTTCTGCTCCGGTCC
>JAISDV010000161.1 GCA_031264545.1 Oscillospiraceae bacterium
GTCAGATAATCGCCGGCGTAATAGGGGCCGATCGCCGCCTCGCCGCTCTCAAGCTTATCGAAAATCTGATCCATGACATAGCCCTGGAGAATGGGCTTCTGCTGCCTGAGCAGCTCATAGGCCTCGTCGAGCTCGGTCTTATCCGTCGTATTCAGCGAATAGCCGAGATATTTGAGTGCAATGCCCATCGCGTCGCGCGAGTTGTCAAACATGAGGATCATGCCGGCGTTGTTTTCGTCGAAAAGCGCACTCCAGCTGTCCACCTCGCCGACTACACCCGGATCGTATATGATGCCGGTCGTGCTCAACATATAGGGCACGCTGTAGGCGTTGTCCGGGTCATAGGCCATATTTTTGAAGCTGTCCTGGATCAGCGAATAGTTCGGTACATTATCGAAATTGATCGGCTGGAGCATATCCTCGCCGATGAGACGGGAAATCATATAGTCGGACGGAATCACGACGTCATAGCTGACGCCGCCCTGCTTAAGAACGGAATACATCTGTTCGTTGGACTCAAAGGTTCTGTAATTGACGGTGATGCCGGTCTCCTCAGTGAAGCGGTCAAGCAGCTCCGCATCGATATACTCGCCCCAGTTATAGACGTTCACAACGCCCTTTGAAGCGGTTTTGCCGCCTCCGCAGCCCGAAAACAGGCCGAGAAGCATAACGGCGCATACAACAATGGTAACGGTTTTTTTCATTCGAGTTCTCCTTTCAGTGCGTTTGCCTTCTTCATCTCCGCTTTATGCTGCCGCGCCTCGCGCATATTCACGACAACGAGCAGGATCAGCACAACGGCGAAGAGCAGTGTGGAAATGGCGTTGATCTTGGGGCTTATCCGGCGGCGGGTCATGGCGTAAATCGTCATGGACAGGGTCTGTACGCTGCTGCCCGCCGTAAAATAACTGACGACGAAATCGTCCACCGACATGGTGAAGGCGATCAGAAGCCCATTGATGATGCCGGGCAGGATCTCGGGGATAACGACCTTATAGACCGTCTGGAACCAGGTGCAGCCGAGATCCTGCGCCGCCTCAAAAAGGTTCCGGTCGAGCTGGTATAGCTTCGGCATAACGGACAAAATTACATAGGGAATATCGAAGCTGATATGCGCAAGGAGCAGCGTGCCGAAGCCGAGCTCAAAATTCAGCACCGCGCCCGCCGAGACAAAAAGCAGGGAAAGCGACACACCCGTGATAATATCCGCGTTGATGACCGGGATATTGTTGATCGTGAGCAACGGGCCGCGCCAGCGCTTTTTCATGCTGTAAAAGCCGATAGCCGCAAAGGTCCCGATCACCGCGGCGACGGCTGAAGCGGCGACCGATACGAGCAGCGTCGTCTGGAGCGACCCCATGATAAGCTTGTCACCGAACAGCTCCTTATACCAATCGAGTGTGAAGCCCGACCAGACTGTCCGGCTCTTCGAGCCGTTGAAGGAGAAAACGATCAGGACGACGATGGGCGCGTAGAGGAAGATATAGGTCAGGGCGGTCAGCAGCTTTCCGCCGGCATATTTTTTCGTCACAGCCGCACCGCCTGTTCCCTGCCCTCACCGAAGCGGCTCATGACACTCATGCAGATAACCACGATGATCATCATGATCAGCGAGATGGCCGAGCCGAGGTGCGGGTTATAGGCGGCGCCTGTAAACTGCATCTCGATCAGGTCGCCGAGCAGCATGACCGTGCCGTTTGAAAGCAGCTTTGAAATCACAAAGGTCGAAACAGCCGGGACAAAAACCATCGTCACCCCGCTGATGACCCCGGAAAGGCTCAGCGGCAGGATGACCTTCCTGAAAACCAGCCGGCTGTCTGCGCCGAGATCCTGCGCCGCCTCGATAACAGAGGGGTCGATCTTCACGATCACGCTCTGAATGGGCAGAATCATAAAGGGCAGGTAATTATAGACCATGCCGAGCACGACGGCCCCGTCCGTGTTGATAAGCCTGAAATGCGTGATCGGCGCATAGCCCGGCGTTCCCGCGTGCAGGGCATTGATCAGGTCGAAAACGCCCAGCGAGGCGAGCAGCCTGTTGATAAGCCCCGTATTCTCGAGCAGGGACATCCAGGCATAGGTGCGCAGCAGAAAATTGATCCACATCGGCAGCATGAGCAAAACGATCAGAATACGCTGACTCCGGGGGCGCA
Source organism: Oscillospiraceae bacterium (assembly GCA_031264545.1). GTDB lineage: Bacteria > Bacillota > Clostridia > Oscillospirales > Oscillospiraceae > UBA2658. Next base: position 2,154 of record JAISDV010000161.1, read on the forward strand.
TTCGGCTGATCGCAAGCGCGGCCGGATAACCGATGATAATGCAGATCACGGTTGCCAGAAAGGCCAGCCAAAGGCTGCGTCCGAAAACCGGGGCATAATCCATCATGCCTGAGAAGTTGCCCGGCGTAAAGCCGCCGTCCGCCCCTGTGAACGCATAAACCGCGATGAGGATAATGGGAATCACCACAAACAGCGCCAGCCACAGCACATAAGGATAAGCGAAGGACTGCCTGCGGAAGCGGCCGAAAAAGCCCGCGGCGGGGGTAAACGCGCTTTTAAGCGCCCCGGCCCTACGCATCCGCCTGCCCGCGTTCGTCCGGCGCAGCGGAAAGCGCGTCATATTCCGCGCTGTAGGAGCTGTAATCGCCGTAAAGTCCCGAATATTCGCTCTTTTTCATGATATGGAAGCCGTCCGGATCGATCTTCGCTCCGATCCTCGCGCCGACCGGGAAATGGTCAGTCGTCTGTATAAGCCATTTGAAGCCCTGAAAATCGACGATAATGTCATACTGCATGCCCTTGAAAGTGACCCCCGTCACCATTCCGGTTATCTGTCCCCGCTCGACCGGGACAATATCGATGTCCTCCGGGCGCACGACGACATCGACCGGCTCATCAGGCGCAAAGCCCTCGTCAAGACATTGAAAGTTCCGGCCGTACATGCGCACGGTATTGTCGGAAACCATCACGCCGTCGATAATGTTGCTTTCGCCGATAAAGTCCGCCACAAAGGCATTTCCCGGTTCATTGTATATATCCAAAGGAGTTCCGATTTGCTGGATCTCGCCCCTGTTCATGACGACTACGGTGTCGGACATGGTGAGCGCTTCCTCCTGGTCATGTGTCACATAAATAAAAGTGATGCCCACCTGCTGCTGGATCTGCTTGAGCTCGCGCTGCATATCCTTACGGAGCTTGAGATCCAAAGCGCCGAGCGGCTCATCCAGAAGCAGCACCTGCGGTCGGTTGACTACAGCCCGGGCAATAGCGACACGCTGCTGTTGGCCGCCGGAGAGCTGCGCGGCAGAGCGTTTCTCATAGCCCTTGAGCGCAACCAGCTCGAGAGAGGCTTTTACGCGCCGTTCGATCTCCTTTTCCGGCAGTCGCGGCCTCTGCACCCTCAGCCCGAACGCGATATTCTCAAAAACGTTCAGGTGGGTAAAGAGGGCATATTTCTGAAAAACCGTATTGATCCTGCGCTTATGAGGCGGAACATCATTGATCGTCACACCGTCGAAGATCACGCTTCCGGAGTCGGGCTTTAAAAAGCCGCCGATGATACGGAGCGTCGTTGTCTTTCCGCAGCCGGAGGGTCCGAGCAGTGTGAGAAATTCTTTGTCCCTGATAGCTAAATTAATCGCGCCGAGTACGACTTCGCCGTCGAATGCCTTGCGGCAGTCCACAAGCCGTATGAGTTCTTTGGCCATTGGCGTCCCCCTTTTGTCAAATACCGGAACGGCGGCGCCAGCCAAGCTGCGCCGGACGTTCTAAAGCCCGGTATTCACCGATTTTTCTTGATATTTACACGTTTTTTAAGGGCAGACTCCCGCCTGCTCTGTTTTTCAAGACAAATCTCAATATATATACAACAAAGTCACTTGTCAACGATAATTTGATAATCAAAATATTTTTTGGCGAAATCTACGCGCTTGACCGTGAAGCCGCGCCCGTTGAGATAATTGAGCGCGCCCGCATCCGCAGCGAAGACAAAGACCAGCCGATAGGAATAAAGCGCCTGAAACCGCTCCGCATAGGCTTTGTTTTCCCGCTCAGTTCCGTATTTTCCGTCGCCGAGAAGGGGCGTGCCGTTGGCGGCCATCTGTGCCCTGATCTGGTGGGTGCGGCCCGTGAGCAGGCGGCATTCGACCAGCGAAAGCCCACCCTTTGTCAGAAGCGTCCGGTATTCGGTGATGGCCTGCCGCGCGCCCGGGCAACTCTGCTTCCTCACATAGACCCGGTTTTTGGCCGCGTCCTTGAAAATCCAGTCCCGGAGCGTTCCCTGTCTCGGCCTCGGCATACCGTGGACGGCGCAGAGGTAATACTTATCAATTTCCCTGTCCCGGATCTTTTCATTCAGGATGCGCAGAGCCTCCGCGTTCTTCGCCGCAATCACAAGCCCGCCGGTGTTGCGGTCGATGCGATTGCACAGGGCCGGGGCGAAAGCGTTTTCCTTTTTCGGGTCCCATTCGCCTTTCTGAAAAAGATAGGCCTGTATATTCGCGATCAGCGTTTCGTAACGCCAGTCGCCCGCGCTGTGGCAGAGCACGCCGGGCGCTTTATCCGCAAGCAGGATATTTTCGTCCTCGTAGACGATGCTCAGCCTTGGCACCGAAACCTTGAGATAGGCGTTTTCCTTACACGGCGCTTCAAAAAACGCGTCGTTGATATAGAGTCGGAGCACATCGCCGGACAAAAGCTTGTCGCCGCGCCTGGCGCCTCTGCCGTTTCGCTTGATGCGCTTGATCCTGATATATTTCTGCAGGAGCGAATCCGGCAACAAAGGGACGGCCTTGCCGACAAAGCGGTCGAGGCGCTGGCCGGCATCATTTTTTGTCACGGTCAATTCTTTCATTTTTTCTCCGAACAGCTCTCCTTTCTCATTACGGCGGGAAAAGGTCTTGCAAGGCCCGTCAACGCGGCGGCAGAGCAGTTGAAGTCCGTGCCCCGCGCCGGCCATTGCGGCCATTATAGCATCTCGCTGTCCATTAGTATACATAAAGCATAATACATAAAGCATGTCAATTTTCTGTTGACAACCCACAATTAATAAATTATAATGTTTAGGCGACTATGTGAGGTGCTCTATGAGACTCAATCTCTGTGAAATCATAGACATGCCCGGCGAGAGCCTGTCTTTCAGATGTCTGCTCGATACGGAAAGATTGATCGTCCCGGCCATAAAGCGCTTTGTTTCGCCGCCCTCTGCAGAGGGGTTTATCCGTAATTCGGCCGGAGCGCTCACATTGACGGGCGAGATAAAGGCCGCGCTGCTCTGCAGCTGCGACCGTTGTTTAAAGGAATTTCATTGCGATAAGCGCGTTCCGGTCGAGGCAAAGCTCGGAACAGACCCTTCGGATGCGGATAATCCCGAAATCTTCCCGCTTGACGGCGATTGGCTGGACCTGGGTGACCTGCTTGAAACCAGCTTTATTCTCGGCACCGAACCGAAATTCCTTTGCAGAGAGGACTGCGCGGGCCTGTGTCCCGGCTGCGGAAAGCGCCTTGAGGACGGTCCCTGCGACTGCGAAAAGGAAATTGATCCAAGATTGGCTGTACTCGGTCGGCTTTTGGACAAAAAGGACTAATAAAGCTGTCGAAGCAGCTGATAACAGGAGGTGTCAATATGGCGGTTCCAAAGAGAAAAACCTCGAAAGCAAGAAGAGATAAGAGACGCAGCTCCCATTGGAAGCTCGAAGCGCCCGGTATCGTTGCGTGCCCCAACTGCGGCGCGTATCATCTGCCCCACCGCGTATGCAAAGCCTGCGGTTACTACAACGGACGCAAGGTTCTCGACGCAGCGAGGTAAACTGAAAGCTCGAGGAGAGGAGGCGCCTGCCCCCTCTCTTTTTTGCGTCGCCTGAGGACGGCTCGGGACAGGCGCATCGAAAGGAAGCTCCGCATGAGTTCCGTTATCGCGAAAATCGAAAAACACAGCCCCCTTCTTCACAAGGCAAGGGTTGGGGACAGGCTCGTTTCGATCAACGGCAGGCGCATCGAGGACGTGCTGGACTACAAATTCTTTTCCTATGACAAACGGCTCGAAGTGGTGCTTGAGGACGCAAGCGGAAAGCGCCATACGGTCACGGTTCGAAAACACGCCGCGGAAGATCTCGGTTTGGATTTTGAGACCTATCTCATGGATAAGGCGCGCGCCTGCCGCAATCACTGCGTTTTCTGCTTCATCGACCAGCTTCCGCCGGGCCTGCGGAAAAGTCTCTATTTCAAAGACGACGACGCGCGCCTGAGCTTTCTGACCGGGAACTACATCACGCTCACGAACCTCTCCGAGCGCGAGCTCCAGCGGATCATCGACCTGCGCATCAGCCCCATCAACGTCTCCGTCCACGCGACCGACCCCGAGCTCCGCGCGAGGCTCCTCGGAAATCCGGATGCGGCGAGAGGCTATGCGCTGCTCAAAAGACTTGCCGGCGGCGGCATCACCATGAACTGCCAGATCGTCTGCTGTCCCGGACTCAACGACGGGGCGGCGCTTTCGCAGACAATGCGCGAGCTTGCCGCGCTGTACCCGCAGGTCAGCTCCGTCTCGGTTGTCCCCGTGGGCCTAACGAAGTTCCGGCGACAGCTCCGCGCACTCCGCCCCTTTGACAGGGCCGGCGCGGCTGAAACCCTCGACCGGATCGACGCCTTCGGTGACCGCTGCCTTCAGAAATACGGCAGCCGCATCTTTTTCGCCTCCGACGAGTTTTACCTCAGCGCGGAGCGCGCCATACCCGCGGACGACTATTATGAAGACTACGCCCAGCTTGAAAACGGGGTCGGTCTTCTGCGCCTTCTGGAGACGGAATTTCTCTCGGCGCTCGAATATGAAAGCGGAAAAAGCGACGGCGTGCCGTTTTCTATCGCAACCGGCGTATCAGCGGCGCCTTTTTTGTCAAAGCTTCTGGTGACAGCCGTACGGAAATATGGTAAAATTGATGGCAGGGTTTACGCCATCGTCAATGAGTTCTTCGGCCATACCATAAATGTCGCCGGCCTCGTAACCGGCCGGGACCTCATCGCCCAGCTCCGCGGAAAGCCGCTGGGGCGGAGACTGCTCATCCCCCGCTGTATGCTGCGCGAGGGTGAAGGGGTTTTTCTGGACGATGTCACAGTCGCCCAGGCCGAGGCGGAATTGGGCGTGGCGCTCATCCCGATAGCGTCCGGAGGCGGCGCGCTTCTCTCCGCGATGCTGGGGCGCTTCTCCGGGAGCGCGATCAGGCAGCCCAAAGCCTGAACAGCTCCGACATAACGAAAATAAGCGCCAGGGAGGGCAGCAGATGAAACCGCTTGTTGCCATCGTGGGGCGGCCGAATGTCGGCAAGTCCCTGCTTTTCAATAGAATAGCCGGCCAGCGGCTGTCCATCGTCGAGGATACGCCCGGCGTCACCCGTGACCGGCTGTATGCCCCCTGCGAATGGAACGGCGTGCGCTTTGACATCGTCGACACTGGCGGCATCGAGCCGAAAGCGGATGACGAGATAAGGCTTTTTATCCGCGAACAGGCGCAGATCGCCATCGATACGGCGGATGTGATCGTGTTCGTGACTGAAATCGGCACGGGCGTAACCGCGGCCGACATGGATGTCTCAGCCCTGCTCCAGCGTTCGCGCAAGCCCGTCGTGCTCGTTGTGAACAAAATGGACAGGACCGGGGAGACCGACCCCGCGTTTTATGAATTCTATTCCCTTGCCCTCGGCGACCCCATCGCCGTTTCCGCCGTGCACGGCCACGGCACGGGCGATATGCTCGACGCCTGCGTCGCCGCTTTTCCGGTTTGCACGGCGGATGAGGACGAAGACGACCGCATCAGGGTTGCGGTCATCGGCAAGCCTAATGTCGGCAAATCCTCGCTGATCAACCGCATCCTCGGCGAGAATCGCTGCATCGTGTCCGACATTGCCGGAACCACGCGCGATGCGGTCGACAGCCGTGTGGACAACGACTTCGGCCGATATATTTTCATCGACACCGCGGGTATTCGCCGCCGCTCGCACGTGAACGACCGTATCGAAAAATTCTCCGTCTTGCGCGCCCGGCTCGCTATTGAGCGTGCGGATGTCTGCCTGATCCTGCTCGACGCGCGTGAGGGCGTGACCGAGCAGGATACGAAGATCGCGGGGCTCGCCCATGAGGCGGGCAAGGCAAGTATCATCATTGTGAATAAATGGGATCTCATTGAAAAAGACGGGAAAACCCTGGATAGGATGCGCGCGGAGGTCCTGCGTGATCTGTCCTTTATGTCCTATGCGCCGGTGCTTTTCATCTCCGCCATGACCGGGCAACGGACAAATCGTATCTTTGAGCTGGTCAACTATGCGGACAGCCAAAGCGCCATGCGCATTACCACCGGCATGCTCAACAGCGTCCTTGCCGACGCGCAGGCCAGGGTGCAGCCGCCCTCCGACAAGGGCAAGCGTCTCAAGATCTACTACATGACGCAGACGGGGATATGTCCGCCGAGCTTCGTCGTTTTTGCGAACAGCCGCGACCTCTTCCATTTTTCATATCAGCGATACCTTGAAAACCAGATCAGAAGCGTTTTTGGATTGGAGGGTACGCCTATCCGCATGGTCATAAAGCAAAAGGGCGATAAGGAATAATGTCGAGAATCACGATTTTTCTTGCGATAACCGCACTTGTCTCCTACCTTTTAGGCGGAGTCAACGGCTCGATCATCGCTTCGCTGAATTTCTTCAAAAGAGATGTCCGGAACTACGGCAGCGGCAACGCCGGCCTGACGAATTTTGCCCGTACCTTCGGAGCGAACGGCATCGTCATGGTCGTCCTGGTGGATGTCCTCAAGACCATTGCGGCCGTCATGCTGGGGCGCTGGCTGCTCGGCATGGCGGGCTATCCTATGATCGGCAAGCTTTTCGCGAGCTTCTGCACGATGTTTGGGCATGTTTATCCCCTGTACTACCGCCTGCGGGGCGGCAAGGCCGTGCTCTGCGCCGGTACGCTCGTGTGGATGACCGACTGGCGGGTCGCGCTTATCTGCTGGGCCGTGTTCCTGATTGTCGTGACATTCACACGCTATGTCTCCCTTGGCGCGATCATCGGCGCGCTTCTCTTCCCCATAGGGCTCTGGGCTTTCGGCTATTCGGGGCTTGAAGGGCTCCTGGGGCTTTTCTGTGCGCTGGTTCTGGCTTTTGCGCATCGTGAAAATATTAAAAATCTGCGCAACGGCACAGAAAATAAGCTCAGCTTCGGCGGCAGCCCGAGAGGACGATGACGTCCGCCGCCCTCCGGCGTTTCTAAAAGAGCTGCCTTATTCTCGCTTCCATTATAGAACGAGACGCGTCCTTGCCGGACACCGCGCGCTTGTGCTTCAACCGTCTTGACAAGCAGGCAAGGCTGTGTTATGATCGCATTAGTTAGTTTTAACTAACTAATGCCGCGTGCTTCCTCCCCAGAGAATTTTCCTTATGGGCGGCATTTAATAACAGCTGCGTAACGCGCAGTATGGAAAGGGATGTTATGAAAAAAATCGCAGTCGTCTACTGGAGCGGGACCGGCAACACGGAGGCCATGGCGAAAGCAATCGCCGAGGGCGTCAAAGCGGCGGACGCCGAGGTTTCCCTTTTTACCGCTTCCGAATTTTCCGCCGGCAGTGTTCCGAATTACGACAAAATCGCCTTTGGCTGCCCCTCCATGGGCGCTGAGCAGCTCGAAGAGACGGAATTTGAGCCGATGTTTGTCTCGGCGGAAGGCGCGCTTTCCGGAAAAGAGCTTGCCCTTTTCGGTTCCTACGGCTGGGGAGACGGCAGTTGGATGCGCGAATGGCAGGCGCGCTGCGAGGGTCTGGGCGCCTATCTTTACGGCGGCGAGGGCCTGATCATCAACGAAACCCCGGATGAGGATGGGCTCAGGAAATGCCGCGAATTCGGGAAAGGCTTTGCGGCCTGAGTACTCCCAATCCCCTGTCTTGGGTGGAACGGCTCTGAACGGAAAGCGCCGCATCGCATCTGCCCGCCACAAACAGCTCAAGACGGGCGGCGCCGCATATTATGCGGCCGCCGACCTGATATCCGCCCTGCGGAGCAGCAGCCAGTTGATTCCGGCGCAGACGATTCCGCCGAGCATGAAGCTCAGAACAAAGTTGAACGGCGAAACGGCCACCCAGTCGATAAAAGGCTTCAGGTTTACACCGATCCGGTACATCAGCCAGGAGACAGCGCTCGGGAGGACCGGAAACGCGAGGGAGACCAGCACGGTGAGCGCCTTGTTCAGCCGCCAGTACAGCAGGGAGAAAAAATTGCCCAGCAGGCCGGAAGCAAACAGCGTGCTTGTGTTGACAAGCACGCTGATGACGTGCTGTCCGGCAGTCAGGCGCGCCTGACTGCCGCTGAGGTAGAGGATCTGATACAGATCCGCCGAAAAGAAGTGGTAGTCAGCGCGCATCCAAAGCTGTACCAACGCCGTCAGCAGCTCGAGCGACAGCGCGAGGACAAACGACAGGCAGAGCGTTGCCAGAAAACCGCTAACGAAGGCGGTGCGGCGTGAAACGCCGCATTGCAGGCAAAGGCGCATGTCACTGCGGACACCGACGATCCCCATCACAAACAGAAAGATCGCGAAGGATATGCTGTAACCGGTAAAGCGCATCTCAACAGCGCCGACCGCAATATAGAAGGTTCCGACGGCCAAAAACACAAATATGGCCAGAATGATCAGCAAAATGATTACAGCGCTTCTCAAAGAACTGCCAAACTGGTACCTGAAAGCCGGCCTGAGGTTCATTTTCATTTTTTGTCTTCCTCCTCCATAAGGCTGATGAAATAGTCCTGCAAATTGATTCGGGAAACCTCCAGACCCGCCGGCAGCGCATCGCGCTCTCCCTGCAGGGCGGCTGTTTTGAGTCCGCCGACAGTATTGATGCTCAGGACGCGTTTCCCCTCAATGTAGGAATCCACCAGCGCCGAGGGACCGGAAACGGCGTAAGCGCCGGAGAGCAGCTCTTCGCCGGGACAGTCCCGGAGTATTCTGCCGTTGCGGATGATGACTGCGTGCTCGATCAGTTCTGCGGCTTCGGCGATCAGATGCGTCGAAATAAGCACCGTGCAGGGCTTTTCGGTGTACTTTTCCATCAGCGTGCGATAGAACATGTCGCGATGCCGCGCATCCAGGCCGAGCACCGGCTCGTCGAAAAGGAGATAGGGCGTGTTGACCGAAAGTCCCAATATCAGCCGGAAGATCGATCCGTAGCCTGTAGAAAGCGCTTTGATCTTTTGTTTGGTATCCAGCCTGAATTTATCCGCGAGCTTTTCCGCATAAGCGCGGTCAAAAGCGGGATAAAAATGCGCCACGGCGTCAAGGGCGCTCTTGACCCTCATGTCGTCCGGAAACATGTTTTTCTCGCTGACCAGGAAAATTTTCCCCAGCGCCTGATCGTTGTTCGCTACGGGCTGGCCGTCGACGGTAACGCTGCCGCCGCCCGGATACAGGCGGTTTGTCAGGATGCTGAGCAACGTGCTCTTCCCTGCACCATTGTTTCCCAGAAGGCCGTATATTTTATTGTCCCCGAGACTCAGCGTCACCCGATCCAGCGCACAGGTGCCGCCAAAGTTTTTGGAGATATTTTTTATTTCAATCGACATCGCTGAACCCCCTCTTGATCATTGTTATCAGCTCAGCAGCGGTCAGGCCCAGATTCTTGGCCTCACGTACCAGCTTCTCAATGTATTCGCCGTAGAAATGCGCCCGCCGCTGAGATACCAGCGTCTCCCTTGCCCCGGCTGCAACAAACATACCCAAACCCCTTTTCTTATAAAGCAGCCCGGCGTCGACCAGAAGGTTTACACCCTTCAAAGCGGTTGCCGGGTTGATTTTGTAAGCCACCGAATACTCCGTTATGGAGGGCACGCGGCCTTCCTCCGGATATGCGCCGGAGAGTATTCCCTCCTCCAGCTGTTCTGCAAGCTGAAGGAAGATCGGGCGCTCGTCCTGAAAATTCAATTCCCGCATCTCCCTTGACATTAGTTAGTTGGTATATTAATTAACCGCAAAACCAATATACCATTGAGGCGCCGAATTGTCAAGTGCCCGCCTGAAAAATTTTTACTCATTGAGAAAAGCGGGAAACTTGAGCGCCCATGGTCTCCGGCTTCCCGCCTGCTTTGATCTGACGGATATGATACCATGCTGCCGTTAAAGGCAATCCCGCGGCCGTACGGACAGCCGTTCCGGCATGGCGGGCAACAGCTACATATGCAGCAGCCCAAACCAGCCGGCGCTGATGCGGCATTTCCATGCCGAGTGCGAAAAGCGCGGGATCCGGCATGAACCCGCTTCCGTGTTCCAATACCTGAACGCATTCGAGGACAGGCAGTCCGGCGGGCAGCCGGCGCTGTTCTGAGATAGACGCCATCAAAAAGCCTCTCCGCCGCGGTTAGTTTTTTACTAATAATTATTCGGAACAATAATTAATAAATAAAATACTAATGCTAATAAAGTCACACCAACGGATTCGGTCGTGACGCGTTCTTTCGCGTCGCTTTATTTTTGTCCGCCTTGCGTATCGTTTTCAAAGCGGTTCCTGCTTATGCGCGTTACAGACTCTTGGTATCTCCTGCGCTTATTGGCCAATTGACTTTTGTCTTCCTGCGGAGATACGGCTCTCCCGCGTTTTCTTTCCGTCATATGGTCTCTGCCGCTCTTGCCTGTACAGCTTTCCGCTTTTTATATTTTTCTCTATATTATTAGGAACATAATTTTGCCAATTCATACATATATGTCTAAATATGTGCTTTTTTGTGCTAATAAAGAAGCGGCGAATTACTTGGTTGCATCCGGATCCGGCACGCGCGTGTTCGCCTGCCACAGAACTGCGGCTGAGAAGAAGATTTTTCCGGCACTGTGACCGCTGTCGAGCTACATGCGATTCTGATTCGGCGTAATTACGAATGAGGCTATGCTAAAAATGGAGGGCATTTTGATGAACCGACTTGTAAAAAAGCATATTAAACCCCGTAACAGGATATTGAGTCTCGTGCTTGTGCTTCTGTTCGTCATATCCGCGTCTTTCGCGTTGCCCGCTATCGCTCGCGCGGAGGGCGACCCGTCCGCACTGAAATTCAACGTCGAGGTAGACAATACGACTGTCGAGGCGGGACGCACGCTTCGTATCAACATAAATTTCGAGCAAAATGACGCATCGGGCGCGACCATGGATACGCTGTTTAAGGACAAGTACATCTTCTATATTCTGAAGGATTTCATGAACCCGGGAACACTGCATTTTGTTCCGGATTCCTATCTGGATACAAATATCCCCGTATTCGTCTTTACTGATGGATCTGAAACAATAGACGGCAACGACTACATAAAGTACACCGTAACGGTCAACTCTGAATTAGAAGATCGACTAGACGAAACCCTGCTGTACGCGTCTATAAATGTGGAGATGGTGGTTTCCCTGTCCTACGCCAATGTGCAGGGCGTGAAGCCCTTCATCGCGGAAAGCAGTGACAACGTGGTATTCCAGGAGGACTTCAACGTCAATCCGCCGAGCGGTGAAAGCGGCTTCAAAAAGGTGGAGTGGGTTTACCGGTTGAATGACGACGGCCAATACGTGCAGGCCGGCTCCGAGCTTGCGGCGATAAAAAAGGACGACATCGTGGAATTCTTGTTCTATGTCGACGAGCAAAATATAATCGAGGAAATACTGCCCGCAGGATACAAAGCCGTAGGCGCGGAGAATTTCCCCACCGATGGTTCTCCCTTCGCAGGCGCAGATGTTCCCGGTCTTACGGACTTGAATAAGGACTGGACTTTTAGTAAGGAGGAAAATGGTTATACGCATTATGTGTATGACAAGAGCTCACATATGGGAGACCGGTATTTCTCCTTTTACGCCTATGTGGCCAAAACGCCTAACGGCAGCAACAACGATCTTTTTACAAACCAGGCAAATTTCTATCGGGATCAGGTCCAGATGGGATCTTATGGCGTAACGCCGCAGCTGACGGATAAATACGACATGGCGCTGCTTGTCGAGTTCATCCGGCATGAGCGCAATGACCTGGAGATATTTTCTAATGGCGGCGAATGGAGAAAGACGCGGCCCTACGTTCTGGCGGGAGATACCCTAGACGTGGCGGTCAGGGTCAGCAATCAGGGTTCTGTCGCCACCCAAAACCCCGTTATCCGGCTATATATTCCCAAAGGCTATGAGTTGGACAGATCTTTCTCAACCGATTGGAAGCTCGTTTCCGCTCCCGCATATACTGAGAATTCGGACTCGGCATGGAATGACCTGACGGTATATGAATACGCTTTTTCCGATATATTCCTGCCGGGCGGCGATGTCATTCTCGGGAAGGACGAAGAGTCACCCGGCAGGCTGAGGCTTACAGTAAAGGGGAATGCCGGCCTGGATCCCATCGATTATTATATCGCCGCTGAGCTCGTAAGCTACAAAGCGCTGAATGGGGACGACATCGGGAGCTTGGATATCGACTCCACGCCTGACGGCAATCCCCATAACGATCTGATCGACGGCGCCAACGCGCTTCGGGATATCGACACAGACCAAAAAGAGAAATACGGCGTATGGGATACGGACGCTAAAAGCAATCGGGACGCGGACGAAGACGACTGGGACTACGACCTGGCCTTCTACGGGAATTTCTCCGCGCCTGAAAGCGGCGCGAACCTTACTAAGAACAGATTATCTGAGTGGGATTATTACGTGCCATCCCCCGGAGAGAGAGGCAATCCCTGGGATATCGGCACGGTATGGGCCGCCCAAGATTTCAATCATGACAACAGCGACTATTACATAAATAATGATTTTCAATACCTGCCTCTGGACGGCAGCCTGCATCAAACCGGGACCTGGTTTGTTTATCGCCTGATTATCAACCAGGGCGGCCTCGAGGATATGCAGGACATCGAACTGACGGACGTCTTGCCGACCGGGTTAAAGTATCTGGAGTATGACACGCACGCCAGTGGCGGAAATATTGCCGGTATGGGCATGAACATCGTCTACGGCTGGCCCCTGGCATACGACGAGGACAAAGAAAATTACGGGGTCGATTACAACGCGTCCAATATGGCGGCGTTTCAGTCAATCGATGGATTTTTGTTTCGCGACTATGCCAACAAGTTGTCGTTCGTGGGGTACAAGGAAGACGACGGCGAAACCCCGAGCCCGTACAACAGCTATATCGAAGGCGGTAACGTTGTATGGAATGATGACATGACCAGCGTTACCATCAGCTTTGACCGGATCAATCACGCGGAAGTGTATGTTTACCTCGCCGTCGAGGTGGACGCCGACAACGTGAATTTCAACCGGGAATACCGCAATGGAGCGACGCTTTCGTATAACAGCGGCTTCGTTTGGCGCGAGGAGCAGTCCACGCTGACATGGGAAAGCAGCAATAACAGCGCGTATGTAAAAAAGTCGGTGAAAACGCCCGCTTTTGTAAATGACGACGGTGACATTGAAATCGCGTACACGATCCGGATACGCACCGCAGGCAGTGCCCGCCTGTCCCAGGGTTGGATGGGCACCGGCGGTGTGCGGGATCAATTGGCGGCGAACTTGCCGCAGGGTATGACGGTAAGGCATATTTCAACGCACATTCGCGGCGAGCAGGGCTCCGCCTGGGACGGACAGGGCGGCTTGTTGGACGGCACAGCGTTAGATAACCCGGGAGCGATTCTAACCGCAGCCATCGATTCAAATACCAAAACCGTGACAATCACCGACATGGACGGCGTTGACCCGTATACCGTCTTTTATGTCGACATAACGGCGATATACGCGGGCTGGAAGCACGGCGCGCGAATCACAAATGTCGCGGGCAACACCGTGAACCAGCAGCTGCCGCTGAAGCTCACGGTACTCAAAGAAAACTCGGAGACGCACACGTCTCTTCCGGGCGCGAGGTTTAAGGCGTATTATGCCGATGCTCAGGGGAAGGCCGATAAAGACCGCCCCGTCCTGGATTTTCGGCCGCCGAACGGGCCGGTAACCGTCAATGGCACGGAACCGGGCAACAGCTTTGAGTTTCTACCGGAGGATTATGAGACAGAGGATGAATGGAAGATTGTTCTTGTGGAAGATACCGCGCCGGAAGGGTATGAAAACAACGAGGGAAAAACGGTCACACTAAGCGTGCGGAAGGATGGCTCCGGTAACCTGAGCTTTGCCGATACCACGGACCTCGCGCATGGAAATCAGGGCGACGTCCTGACGATAGGCAACGCGCCTTCACCCTCTCCCTCTCCCTCTCCCTCTCCCTCGCCATCACCCTCACCCTCGCCCTCACCATCGCCGTCGCCATCGCCCTCGCCCGCGCCATCGCCTTCACCAT
>JAISDV010000066.1 GCA_031264545.1 Oscillospiraceae bacterium
GTTCATCTGCTCAAAGATGGCCTGCTTATTATTGATTATGAAAAAAGCGGTCAAATATTCTGCATTCAGAACATCAGTTTCTTTGATGATTTTAAGTATGAAGCGAATGGCGTAACCTATAATTATGCTATTCTATCGCAAGATTACCCGGAATAAAATAAGCGTTAAGTCTCTGTTCTCGCTAACTCACGCGCCAATTCACGCCTTTTCAAAAAATCTTGCTTTTTCCATACCGACTGCGTATAATATGGTTATAAAAATATGTGGAGGGATGCCCCGTGTACACGATTTCAAGAGATTCAATTCTTATTGAAGTTTTGGAAAACGCACCTCAGACGGCGCCGTTCTTTAACGCAATCGGCATGCACTGCCTGACCTGCGTGCTTGCGACGGATGAGACGATCGAACAGGCCTGCGCGGTCCACGGCTTCGATGTGGACGACTTCATCGAACAGGTCAACAGCTTCCTGGCCCAGCAGGCGGCCCAAAAGGGATAAATAAGGAATGAAGCACATGCCGTTTCAACGATTTCGCTCATGCCGGAATAATTGAAGCGGTATGTTTTTTCCGGAGGATGCGTTTTGCCTTCAATCAAGCTGTCGGGCAGGCTCGAGGCCATCGCCCGGCTCATACCCCGCGGCGGCGTTGCCGATGTCGGAACAGACCACGGATACATCCCCGTTTATCTCGCGCTGAATGCGTATGAGGGACGGATCGTCGCGACCGATATAAAAAAAGCCCCGCTCGAACGCGCGCGGAAGAGTGCCCGGGCCTATGGTCAGGCGGAAAAAATCGAATTCCGGCTCTGCGACGGGCTGTCCGCGCCGGACGGCGGCATTGAAACCGTCGTCATCGCGGGTATGGGCGGTGAGAACATTGCCCGGATCATCGAAAAAGCGCCTTGGCTGAGGGAAAACGGCTGCCTGCTCATCCTCCAGCCGATGACGAAGGCCGCTTTCATGCGCGCCTGGCTCTATACCAACGGCTTTGCCGTTTGTTCGGAACAGCTCGTGGAGGACGGCGCGGTATACGAGCTATTGCGCGCGCACCCCGGCGAGGACCTGCCCTATTCTCCCGCTGAGCTGCTGCTGGGCCACACGCGGCTGATCGCAGCCGACCCGCTGTTTGCGCGGCGGCTGGACGGGCTGATCGAAAAATATGAAAGGGTCTGCTCGGGGCTCGGGCACTCTGCAAAGACCGGCGATCCCAGCCGTCTGACGGAGGCTGGGCTGACGCTTGATTCACTCAAGGCGCTCAGGAATGGGTAAAACGCGGCCGATAAGGAGGTTCACATGCCAAAGGTAAAAGATATCGTCGGCTACTTTTCAGCGCTTGTGCCCCCGGAGATGAAAATGGATTTCGACAATGTCGGACTTCTCGTCGGGATAAACGCGGCCGAGGTCAGAAAGGCCGTCGTCGCGCTCGATATTACGGACGAGGTGGTCGAGGAGGCCGTCCGAATAGGCGCCCAACTCATTCTCTCCCATCACCCCATGTTTTTTGAACTGAAGCAGGTCAATGACGAAAGTCCCGCCGGCAGGAGAATCGTAAAAATGCTGCGGCACGGCATCTCCGGCTTCTGCCAGCACACAAACCTCGATTCCGTGCCCGGCGGCGTGAACGATGCGCTCGCCGAAAAGCTCGGCGTCACGGTCGAGGGCTTTCTCGACGGACCTCACCGTACGGCCGGCGGAAAAGAGTACGGTCTCGGTCTCTATGGCCGGCTCCCCTCGCCTGTCGATTTTGACGACTATTTGTGTGACGTGAAATTTGCCCTCAGCGCCGCCGGACTGCGCTATCACAGCGCCGGACAGCCGGTCCACAGGGTCGCGCTCTGCGGCGGCTCAGGCGGTAACTTTGTTGAGGCCGCGGCGAAGCTTGGCTGTGATACGCTTGTGACGGCGGACGTCAAATACGACAGGTTCCTGGCCGCGAAGGCGTTGGGAATCAATCTCATCGACGCCGATCACTTCTGTACCGAAAACGTCGTCGTTCCCGTCCTTGTCAGAATGCTGGAAAGCGGCTTTCCCGAGGTCGAGGTCATCATATCAAGCGCCTCCGTCCAGCCGGTAAGCTTCTGCTAGTCATATACCGCAGGGCCCGTTCCCCTCATCAGGGCCGCTTCCTTCCGTCATTTCACCGTTTTCCCCGGCGGCACGCGCCCACGCCTGTTTTTTCCTCGCTTCCAGCTGCGCCCGCGCGGTTTCCACGCTTCCGACATGCAGCCCGATCGTCCTGTTCATGGCGGCAGCCTGATCCATAACGGCAAAAACAGTTTTTTCAAGCGCGCCGCCTTTGGAATAGTCTGCTTTAAGCACATAGTCCACCCTGCCCTGAAGCAGAAGCGCGTTGACCATTTCCCTGCTGTCCTGATACACAGCGATCGCGTGTCCGCCGTTCGAACGAACAAGCTTCATACAAGGTACGTCCGTCAGCCCGTCGCCGATATAAATCATGTTGCGGAAGGGTACCCGGCGCCTGTCCTCAGGCATGAATTCGTTGAGCGGGTCGTTGTCCGTTACATTCAGAACGCCCTTGTTAATTCGGAACAAAAACTGGGTCTTGCTGGTGAAGTTGACGGCCATCGATGGCCAGAACGGTACGCCCCGCTCGTCATAGCAGTAATCTGCCGCGTAAATCCGCTCAAAGCTGCCGGCAATTTTCGTGCCCGCTATGATTTCCTTCAGGCCGGAAGAAATTATGTAGTGTTCGGCTTTCATGCCCAATTTGCCGGCGTAGGCATTGATACGCCTGAACCAGCCCGGCACGCCCTCGAACAGCTCGACCGCCTTGCCCAGCGCCCGAAGCGTTTCGCGCGTGAACAGGAAGGTTCCTCTTGCTTTGTTCGTCATCACATACATATAGGCAAGAATCTGATCCATGTCGTACGCGCGCATCATCCTGTCGCACTCGGCCCAGAATTCCTCGGGCGTCATCCCGATGGCCGGGATGAAAGCGTATTCCTGCATATCCTTTGGAGACAGCGTTTTGTCAAAATCGTACATCACGGCGAAAACCGGCTCTTCGGGCATAGCTCCAGCCTCCTTATACTATCGCTTACCTGGGCTTATATGCGCTTCGGCTCCGTGCCGCAAGTGCCGCCGGCCGGACGCGCTTCCGCGGTCTATCTCCGTATGGAAAGCCCGCTGCCGGCGCGCTTGAAGTTCATGCGTAAATACGAATACAGGTTTTAAGAGAGAGCGCTCCGCATGATTGTGGGGCGCTCCGGGCATCCAGGTCCTATTTTTTGAGCCGCGGCTCGTCCGGATGCGGCTTCTTTTCCCTGCGCTTTTGCGGCGGGTCTCCCGGAATCGGCATGCTGTGAAGCTCGGAATAGGACTCAGCGGCTTCCTCGCCCTTTGGAGGTGCCGGCGTTGAATACGGCGGGAAAGAATTGACAGCGGAGGCGGCGAGATTTTACAGCTGAAGGCGAGCGGGCTTTACACCCTTGGGCG